>JALHPG010000021.1 GCA_022842625.1 Bacteroidia bacterium
TTTTCAAGGATTAAAGCCTCTCTCTATACAAAAACCGTTCCTGCGTGCTATCAAAAGGCCTGTAAACATAATACACGTAGCCATCTTTAATTTTTATTTTTTCGGCGCTGTGGTGTTTTAGTTTGTAGGTGCTAATTTCTTTTCCTGTTTGGTAATTAATTTGTTTTAAATATTGGTGACCATCCTTACTAAAAAAAGCATAGATCTTATTGCTTATTTCATCTACAAATAATTGTTTTTTCCACTCGCGCCAATTTTTTGGATGGTGATAGGCAATAGGTACACTATCAATTAACTGATGTTGTTTGTTGTAATGATATAAAAGATCGTTATGGTGATTAAAAATGCAAATGGTGTCTTTTAAAATAAAAATAGGAGCGTATAACGGTTCGTAATACATACTTTGCGTAAAACCACTCATTATGGCTGCAACAATGTGTTTGTCGGTTTTATAATATTGTGCCATTCGTCTGGCTTCTAATTTCATGCGTGGCGGTAAATAATAATATTCTAAATTGTACAATTTCATTAAGTCGCTATTGGTAATTGTGCTTAATAAATGATTTAGTGAATCGTTTGTTTTTAAATAGTAATAATTAAATAAGGGGTAGTTTTTCCAGTTGTCGTGGTAATACAAATGATCGTTGGTACTGTCGGCAACGGGCTCAATAAACTGACTAAAATCTTTTTGCGCAACCGGATAAAGCAGCAGCTCTGTATTTAAAACATCCACTCTAAAAACAGAATCATTGCAAATAACATCCGTGTAACCTTCGTAATCATGAAAAAAATGTTTGGCTTCACCTGCTTGTTTTGGTAGGTCTGCCGATGAAATTATTTTTCCTTCGTAAGTAGATAATTGAATTTGCGCTTTTGCTAATGATTTTTGAGCAGTGAGTAAAAGTAATTTATCTTCATAAAAATCAAAATCATAAATGCTGTAGTTGGGTTTTGCAACTAGTGTTTCCGGCTTGTGTATGGCGTACACCGAAATACTGTCGAGCAGGTTGGAGCGTTGTTGCAATGAAATGATAACACGAATTGTATCTGAATTGGCTGTTTTTACTTCTTTAATAAAACTTTGATAGCTTACATGTTGTAAAATTAATTTGTAGTTCGCTCTTTTTGGAACAGTTAAACTAAACTTTCCGGTTTTATTTGTTGTAGTGGAATAGGGGGCGTTGGATAGTCGAACAGAAACATGTTCGATGGTTTTATTAGAGTTTTGCTCAGTAACGTTACCTATTATAACGATCGTTTCGTTTTGAGCGTTGATGATTTTAAAACTCAAAATAAAAAACAAAATGATTATGTGTTTGGATCTAAGCATTTATTATTAGACGCGTAAATATAGCGATTCCATAAAAGTATAGATCTATTTTAATTCAGGCATGCGCTTCGACTCCGCTCAGCGTGACAGTGGTTTTGTATTGCTTCGACAAGCTCAGCAACCAATACCGGTCATTGAGCGGAGTCGAAATGACATCGGATTGCTTCGGCTCCGCTCAGCAACCAATGCGCGGGTCATTGTCGCGATAGCTATCGGGGGCTTCGTTACCAGTCTGTCCGGCCAGGCGGGCTCGCAATGACTGGGTGTTATCGTCATTGCGAAGCTTCTCTCAAGTATTTCGAAAGCTGAAGCAATCTTTTTTACGGTGTTTGAGATTGCTTCGTCGTACCTCCTCGCAATGACGTTTCAATTCCAGATCTCCCAGCTTTTTTGAGCCTGAAGGTGCAGCATACTTAATCCGTTAATAGTAACAGCGCCTTTTTCTTTTGCTTGTTTTAAAAATAAAGTCTGTTCGGGATTATAAATTAGATCGTAAGCTAAATGTTTATCGGTAAATAAATGATAGGGTAGTGCAGGGGCTTCATTAATATTAGGAAACAAACCTAAAGGTGTGGTATTAATAATGAGTTTAAAGGCATTCATCATGCCTTCATTGATCTCGTTATAAAAAAATGTGTTTGTGTTTTTTTTAGTTGATGATGTTGCAAAAAATACTTCCACGCCAATTTTCTTTAAAGCATAGGCCACCGCTTTGCTGGCACCACCGGTACCAAGTATCAAAGCACGGTCATGCGTGGTATCTAAAAAAGGTTTTATGCTTTGTCCGAAACCATACGCATCGGTATTGTAGCCAATTGTTTTTCCGTTAACGATGTTGATACAATTCACGGCGCCAATTTCTTTGGCTTCAATACTTAACTCATCTAAAAACGGAATGATGCTTTCTTTATAGGGGTTAGTAACATTTAAGCCTTTTAAATTTTGTGTTTTAAGTAGATCACTAAATTGATCGATCGTTTCTAATTCAAAATTTTTATAGAAATGATCTTTCAATTCATTTTCAATAAATTTTTTCTCGAAATACGATCTTGAAAACGAGTGCGATAGTGATTTGCCGATCAGGCCAAAGTTTGTCATAATTAATTAATCAATGGAATAAGGTTGGTTAAAAACAAACTGAGTTTTACCTGTTTTTAAATTCACGCCAACGCTTTGGTGGCCTGCTTTGTTGATGTTAATTACTATTAGATCATTGTTTAACTTATAGTTTAGGTAAACATGATCACCGGTATTGTCTTCAATGATTTTTTTAAAGCTGCTGTCAGTATTCTTCCAAATAAATTGACCGTTTTTGTCTACCAAGGCAAGAATTCCATCAGCATTTTTAGAAAATTTAGAAGCGTAAAAAAACAATAATTTATCTTTATAGCTTTCTATTGGTTTTGCCATTGGATAAACAGAATCGCTTAATAATTTTATGTTTTTAATGTAAGAACTCATATAGGATCGCCTTTCTTTAAACTGTTCGATATAACTGTCCGAAATATAATGATCTTCATTAGAGCGCCTTTTGATAGTGCAAAGGTACAATTGCGATTTTTTATTTTGACTCAGATAAATTTCCTCCGAAAAAGTGTTCTCTTGTGAATTAGATCTTTCAACTTCTTTTTCGCTAAGTAATAATTTAGAATCAAGAAAGTAATAATAATCATCGCCTGCCGCGGAAGTTATTTTTATACGGTTCCTATAGTACTCTTTATTTACTTTTGATATACCTGCTTTTAGTTGGGGGAATTTTTTTTCAAACCATTCATTACCAAATATTTTTTTACCGGAATAGAGCGCAAAACCTTGTATCCCGCCATCTTCAGAAACATTGTAAACAGTATCATTATTTACATAATATTCGCTGTCAAAATTTTGCGATCGGTTAAATAATTCTTTCCATGCCTTCGGCTTTCCAAGAGGTTCTTCTAAAATTATTTTTTTTGTTTCAGGATCGATCAATCGTAAAAGATATTTAACACTGTCTAACTTATTTGTTTGGTTTTTTAGCACCAACCAAACAACAGCGCCTTTACTTCCGGTTAAACAATTATAATTATCTATGCTTGGTTTTTGCCAATCGCTAAAAAATGCACTGCCGTTTGAATCGTTTTTTCTGGCGGCTGTAACAATAAATAAACTTAGGCCAACGCCTACTAAAACCATAAAAACGGCAACGGCTACGATAATTTTTACAGACTTAACATTGTTTTTTTGAGGCGTGTTTGTGTTTAAGGTTTCAAAATTAATTTTCGAAAAAGAATTTTCGTTTTTTAGTATAAAAGTACTTTGACAATAATTGCACTGATAGTTTATCCCACTTATTTGCGAAACATCGTGTGCACCACAAGAGGGACATTGCAGCTTTTCAATTTTTGCCATTAGGTATTTTACTTTTTAAATTTATTTTTTAATGCAGCTAATGCACTATTAATATCGTTAGGATCATACACCTCTTCCTTTACAACTTTTGGTTTTGATTGTTTTACGGTTTGTGTTTCGCCTTTCATAGTTAATGCAATACGCTTACGTTTAACGTCAACCTCACTCACATTTACCCAAACAGTTTGTCCAACTTTTACAATTTTATTTGGATCGTCAACAAATTCATCTGCCAATTGTGAGATGTGAACCAATCCATCCTGATGAACACCAATATCTACAAAGGCTCCAAAATTAGTAACGTTAGTAACTATTCCGGGCAATCTCATGCCTTCATGCAGATCAGAAATAGCGTGTACATTTTCATCAAAACTAAATACCTCAAAACTTTTACGCGGATCGCGTCCCGGTTTTTCTAATTCTAAAAGAATATCTTTTAGCGTTGGTAAACCAATAGTTTCTGTTACGTATTTAGGAAGTTGAATTTGTTTGCGAAGGTCTTTATTCTCAATTAACTCATCAATACTGCAATTAAGATCGCTGGCCATTTTTTCTACAATAAAATAACTTTCAGGATGCACTGCACTTTTATCTAAAGGATGCACGCCATTTTTAACGCGTAAAAATCCTGCACACAATTCAAATACTTTTTCACCCATGCGCGGCACTTCTTTTAAAGCTTTACGCGATTTAAATTCGCCATGCTCATTACGGTAATCAACAATGTTTTGAGCAAGCGCAGGACCAATACCCGAAACGTAAGAAAGTAATTGTTTTGACGCCGTGTTTAATTCAACACCAACCGCATTTACACAACCACCAACTACTTCATCCAATTTACTTTTTAATTGATTCTGATCTACATCATGTTGGTACTGACCAACACCAATTGATTTAGCATCTATTTTAACTAACTCCGCTAACGGATCAGCTAATCTTCTTCCAATAGAAACGGCACCCCTAACGGTTAGATCGTATGCCGCAAACTCTTCACGAGCTACTTCACTTGCAGAGTAAACAGAAGCACCCGCTTCACTCACTACAATTACAGGAATTTCTTTTGGTAAAATATCTATGTTACGAATGAATTGTTCCGTTTCGCGAGAAGCTGTTCCGTTACCAATGGCAATGGCTTCTATATTATGTTTTTGGCAATAGGCCAATACCGTCATTTCTGCTTCAACAATTTTGCGTTGCGGCTCATGCGGATAGATAACGGTTTCTTCCAACAATTTCCCTTGCTTGTCTAATGCCACTAATTTACAACCCGATTTAAATCCCGGGTCTAAACCAAGAATGGCTTTTTGTCCCATTGGAGGAGCTAATAACAATTCTCTTAAATTATCTGCAAAAACAACAATTGCTTTTTCGTCAGCAATGTGTTTGGTCAATAAACGCATTTCTGCTTCTATACTTGGTTGAAGTAAACGTTTGTAACCATCTTCAATGGCTTCTTTAATTTGATTGGCTGCTTCGCCACGAGAGGTAATTATTTTTTTCTCGATAAGTGCTAAGGCTTCATCGTTATCAACGGTAATATCTAAAATTAAAATATCTTCTTTTTCGCCGCGGCGCATGGCAAGTAAACGGTGCGAAGGACAATTCATTAATTTTTCTTCCCACTCAAAATAATCTTCAAACTTTTCACCGGCTTCTTCCTTGCCTCTGATCACGCGGCTTTTAATGATGGCGCTCCTTTTAAATAGTTCGCGCATGTTCTCTCTAACAATGGCATCCTCACTAACAATTTCTGAAATAATATCGCGAGCGCCTTGTAAAGCTTCTAATACAGAAGGCACATCTCTATCTGTAGAAATAAATTTTTCAGCTTCTTCAAAAACTAAATTATTTTTCTGATCTAAAATAAATAATGCAAGAGGTTCTAAGCCTTTTTCTTTTGCGGCAGTAGCTTTGGTCCTGCGCTTAGGTTTATAAGGTAAATAAAGATCTTCCAGTTTACTTAAAGTATCCGCAGCTAATATTTTTTCTTTTAATTCTTCGGTTAATTTATTTTGAGATTCGATCGATTTTAAGATCGATTCTCTTCTTTGTTCCAATTGACGTAAACGTTCGATCTCATCACGGATCTGCATTACTTGCACTTCATCTAAACTACCGGTTGCTTCTTTACGATAGCGGGATATAAAAGGAATTGTTCCGCCTTCATCTAATAATTCGATTGTAGCAGTAACATTTTTTAGATCGATTTTTAATAGGTCGGCAATTTTAAAGTGTAATTTAGTTTCAGTCATGGTACATTTTGTTTTGTATAAAAATAGCCACCTTAGCGGGCTAATACATTTCTTTTTTTCAACAAAAGCGAAACTTTTGTTTATATTTAGAGTATAAGATTATTAAAATAATTTCCATGAAAAAACTGTTACTATTCACTTTAGCGATATTTGCCATTCAAATTCAGGCTCAAATTTTAAATCCGAGTTTTGAATTAGTTACCTCTAACAAGCCAGATAATTATAATCTTTCTCCTTATACTTCTTATTATATAAGAGATACCGCAGCTCCATACAGTGGTTCAAAAGCCGCAGTGATTAGAGGTTTTAGCGCTCAGTCCTATTCAATTCAAGGAGCAGTGCTAGGTGTGTTTTCTGTTACAACAACTAGTTTGCCGCAGGCCTTATGGGGTTGGTACAAATGTAATTTGCAGGCAGGAGATTCATTAGTGTTTAATCCTTATGTTTATCAATCAAATGTATTTTCTGCAGCGGCACTTGGCTATTCTTTTACAACTACATCGTCTGCAGTTTACAAGCAGTTTAGTGCGCCTATTAATTATACAGCAACAGCTTTTCCCAGCACAACGGTTGGTACGGTTTATACCGGAATTTATTTATCAGGTACAAATATGGATGCACAAAATGTATTTATTCCGCAAACCGGAACTTATGCGATCATTGATGATCTGTATTTAGGTTCTAATCCGGTTACGGCAATTAAAAATAATAACTCTGAAAGTGATATTATTATGGGTGTATATCCACAACCTGCTAATAACACAGCGTTTATGATCTATACTTTAACAGAAACTTCTGTGGTTGAATTGAAGTTGTATGATTTTACAGGAAGGTTAGTAAAAACTATTTTCACTGAGGATAAACAAACTGAAGGTAATTACAAAGCAGAAATTCCTGTGTATGATCTTCAGGACGGAGTGTATTTTGCAGAGTTAAAAGTGGGCTCTGAAATTCGTACTACTAAAATTGTAAAACAATAAAGTCTGTTTAAATTAAACAGACTTTATTAATTAAGCTTGAGCAGTTGGTCCGCCAAAATTCATTGGAAAACCATTTTCAAGATCTTTAATTTTACCATTCATTTGTTCAAATTTCTGAATATTGTCGTTAAGCGCTTTAACTAAACGCTTTGCATGTTGCGGTGTTAGAACAATTCTTGATTTAACGCGTGCTTTTGGAACACCGGGCATGATCTTAATAAAGTCGATCACAAATTCGCTTTGCGAATGAGTAATGATGGCAAGGTTGGAGTAAATTCCTTCAGCAATTTCTTCGCTAAGTTCGATATCTAAGTGTGGTTGGTTTTGATTATTTTCTTCCATAGTTTTTGTTTAGTAATTATATCAATACAATTTTATTAAATAAATTGACTCATTTCGTCAGCCATTTTTTTAGCTTCTTCACCTGCTTTCGTGTCAAAATCATTTCCGTTAGAAGCATAAATTATTGCTCTGCTTGAATTTACAAGTAAGCCAATGTCTTTATTCAATCCATGTTTGCAAACTTCTTGTAAACTACCGCCTTGAGCACCAACTCCCGGTACCAATAAAAAGTGCTCAGGTATGATCTTTCTAATATCGTCTAACATGTCAGCTTTAGTGGCACCAACAACAAACATCATATTTTCTTTTGTTCCCCAAGAAGCACACGTTTCAATAACAGTTAGGTAAAGGTCTTTTCCATTTACTTTTAGTTGTTGGAAATTAGCAGAACCTTCGTTACTTGTTAAACCTAAAACAATTGCCCATTTTCTTTCAAATTGTAAAAATGGTTTTACAGAGTCGCTTCCCATGTATGGCGCAACAGTTATGGCATCGCAATCTAATCGATTAAAAAATGCTTTTGCATACATGGTGCTGGTGTTTCCAATATCACCGCGTTTTGCATCAGCAATTAATAAATGGTTTGGGTAATTAGCTTTAATGTATTTTAAAGTTTTTTCAAGACTTGTAATTCCGCTTAAACCATAGGCTTCGTAAAAAGCAGTGTTTGGTTTAAAGGCTACGCAAAATGGAGCAGTAGCGTCAATTATGCGAGTATTAAAGGTATAAATAGGATCTTCTTCCTCGTCTATTAAAAATTTTGGTATTTTTTCGATATCCGGATCTAATCCTACGCAAAGAAAATTTTTCTTTGTCCTTATCTGGTTTATTAATTCGCTACGGTTCATTATTAGTTTGATAATTTATTTAAACAGTTTTCAATTAGTATTTCTACACTTTTTTTGTAGTCGCTTGTAAATTCTTTACGCACACGGTTGGCAATGATAACGCAAACGGTTAAGCATTCATGATCCAATAATTTTCCTAAGCCATATAGGGCAGAGGTTTCCATTTCAAAGTTGGTGATCTTATGATCGCCTAATTTAAAAGAAGTTAATAATTCATTTAGGTTGGGTGCTGAGGACTTTAAACGGATCTGACGGCCTTGCGGGCCATAGAATCCAGGGGCCGTGGCTGTAATGCCTACATGTAAATTTTCTTTAAATTTATCAAGTAAAATTTTACTTGCGGCAACGCAGTAAGGGTAAGGAAGATTTTTTTGCCAATTGGTATGTTTAATAAATTCTTCACTTATTTCATTTTCATTAATTGTTTTCCAACCTTCATAAAAATTAAGTAAGCCGTCTAATCCAATACCATGAGAGCTTGCAACCAATCCATTTACAGGAATATCTCCCTGCAATGCACCACTTGTTCCTAAACGTATAATATTTAATTTTCTGTGCTTTGGATTAAGTTCTCTGGTTTCTAAATTAATGTTTACAGCAGCATCCAGCTCATTTAATACAATGTCAATATTATCTGTTCCAATGCCGGTGCTTAAAACCGTAATTCGTTTTCCATTATAGATCCCTGTATGAGTAATAAATTCGCGGTGATCAGTTTTAAAATCAATTTTTGAAAAATAGCTTGATATTTGCGCAACTCTGTGCTGATCGCCAACAACAATAACATCATCAGCAATATCTTCACTTCTTAAATTAATATGATAAACTCTGTTTTCGGGACTAAGAATTAATTCTGTTTCTGGAAACTGCGACATTAAGTTTTTGTTTTACGGTATGTAAATATAGTAATTGAAATAATTTAAAAACGGCTAAGTTATTAAACAAAAAAAAACCTTCTCTTTTGGAGAAGGTTTTTTTGTAAGGTTATTATTAATTAGTTTACTAAAGCAGTAAATCCTGCATCAGCACGTAATTTTACAAATTCAGCATCATCTTTAGCGTATGCTTTTAAAGCACCGTCTTTTTCAATTGCAGTTTTTAAGTTACTTAATACCTCAGCATTATTTCCACCACGAGAAGCCGCAACTGCTTTTAAGTAATAGCTATAAGCCATTTCTTTTTCGTTACTTGCATCAACAGTTTCTTTAACAGCACCAGGAGTACCAGCTAATAACTGAGCTAAAGCTTTATTATGACCTTTATAGTCACCAAAATCAGAAACAGCATCAGAATATTTACCGTTACGAACATCTAAAATACCCATGTTGTATTTTGCTTCAGGAGCACCACTTGCTTTTTTGTAAAGATCCATTGCAGCAATGCGGTTACCGTTTTTAGCTTCAATGATACCTAAGTTATTATTAACTTCTGCAGCAGAAGCGTTAAGAGCAGATGCACGTTTAAATGCAGCACCAGCTTCAGAAACTTTGTTTTGCATTAAATAAGCAACACCTAAGTTATTTGCACTTCTCCAATCAGAACCATATTGTTTTTCTGCAGAAGTATAAACTTGAACTTTAGTATTTAAATCGTTAGTTAAGTTTGCGCCATATAATAACTCTTCAATAGATAAACTATCAGGATTAGAAGTCATTAATTTAGTGATTTGCTCATCAGTACGAGATTTTTTATCAACATTGATAGTGATCTCAGAACGACGTAACTTTGGTAATACTTTATCAGCTAACTCAACGTAAGTCTTAGATAAATTTTTAATTTCTTTACGACGTTGCTCAGGATCAGAATACATAGTTAAAACACGTAAGATAAGGTCTTTGTCAGCCATTGTAGAAGCTTCCATTAAAGATTTAAAACCTTCCCAGTCTTCTTTAGTAGTACCAACTTGATACTGCTCTTTAGTTTTACCGAAAGTGATCTCTTTATTTTTGTTTTTAGTAAACTCAGTCATTACAGCAGCAGAACCGGTTTTAGCACGGTCTTTTGCTAAATTTTCGTTTTTGTCTGTTTCACCATCCGGAGAAGCATAAGCAGAAACGCTGATACCTTTAAATTCATACCAAGGTGAGCTTAAGTTTTTAGAAATAAAATCATTAACAGCTTTCATTTCTTCAGACTTCATTTCAGCCGGACGAACGTTAGATGCATTGATAGTATAATATACATGAGCAGTTTGATTTGCAGGAGTAGTTTTAACAAACGCATCTTTACCCATTATCCCTTTTTCGTCGTTACGAACTAATAAAGGAGTAACAATAGTAGCGTCAGCTAATTCAACCGGCTCAAACTTTTTCTCTTTTTTCTTAACAGTACCTACTGCACGAACCTCAACTTTAGCATTACGCATGCTTGGCTCGTAAGCAAATTTTTCTGAAGTGTAGTTAAAAGTACCACCAGTAGTGTAGCCAATTTTTTGACCAGACCCTGTAGCTTTTTCACCTACTAATACGATAGGCTTTAATGCTTTTTCACCTGTTGCTGATTTTACAACCGGAGTAAGCGTTAAAGTTACTTTTTTAGCAAATAACTTTGGGTTAAATTTACCGTTAACACTAAATTGAATGCTGTCTCCATGCATTTCAATTGGATTTGGAGACACTGTATATTTAATGTCTTTTTGTTTTTTTAGCATTTTTCCAAGCCCATCGCAGCTTGTTAAAATTACCGCCACCGATAAACCGGCCCCTATCGTACGTAAAAATTTTGAATTCATCTTTAAAGTTTAGATTTTATTAACGTCACAAAAATAGAAAAATATTTTAATTAGTTCATTATTTTTTTAACAATCCGAGAAAACTTAAAAAAAATGAGACTTTTCTGTTTTTTTGAGGGATACATTATTTTGTTTTTTTAAAATTTTGCCCCAGCTATTAGCAATAATGTTCTAAATTTGCAACGCATTTGGAAACTACCTCTAATAATATTACCACACCTAATTATTCGAAATTTTCGGGTTTTCTTAAGTTAACAAAGTTTCGATTAGGATCTTTGGTGGTATTTTCCGCAATTATCACTTATTTTACTGTCGCCAAGGAAGTTAATGTGAATGCAATTTTTGCCATTTGCATAGGAGGTTTATTTGTAACCTCTGCGGCTAACGGGTTTAATCAGATCATCGAAAAAGACCTGGACCGCTTAATGGACCGTACAAAACAACGGCCAATGCCAACAGGCGTGCTTTCTGATAGGGAGGCCTTTATTTTCTGCTCTTTTTTCGGGATCACGGGTACCATCTTATTATGGGTGTTTACAAATCCGTTATGTGGAATATTAGGGTTTATATCTATTATTTTATATGCTGTGGTGTATACTCCTTTAAAACGAATAACCCCTTTTTCTGTTTTTGTTGGGGCTTTTCCGGGGGCTTTACCTACTTTAATTGGCGCGGTTGCCGCCACCGAAGGATTTGGAAAGATCAGTTTTTTTGCATTCTTATTATTTATGATACAATTTGTTTGGCAATTCCCACATTTTTGGGCCTTGGCATGGTTTAATAATGAGGATTATGCAAAAGCAGGCTTTCATTTATTACCTTCAAAAGGAGGTAAGGATGATTCTTCAAAATTTCAAATATTGATTTACTCTGTTTTTTTATTAATTACCAGCATTTTGCCGTTTGTTTTTCATTTTGTTGGTATTATTAGTGTAAGCGTTTGTATTATTTGTGGAATTGCCTTGCTGCTGCAAGCTTATAATTTTTATCGTTTACCTACCGATGCTTATGCGAAAAAACTATTTTTGGTAACTCTTGTTTATTTACCGGTAGTTCAATTGGCGTTAATGACAAAATCCTAAAAATTAATAAAGTGGAGAAAGTAAAAACAAAAAGAGAAAAGCCTCATCAGGAGGAGTTAAGACTAGCAAAACGAAAAGCTGCAAAGCCGCTATTGTGGATAGGTATAGTAAGTATTGTCATGCTTTTTGCAGGTTTAACAAGTGCCTATGTAGTTCGAGCTCAAAACGGAAATTGGCAGGTATTCGAATTACCTTCAATTTTGATAATTAGTACTGCAATTATTGTAACAAGCAGTTTAACTATGCTATTAGCTCAAATGGCAATAAAAAAAGACAAATTTCAGTTAACCAGTATTTATTTGTTTTTAACGCTTGTATTAGGTTTATCTTTCTTTTATACTCAAATCCAAGGATGGAAAGAGCTCTCACAGCAAGGGATTTATTTTGCCGGTAAATATAGTAACGCCTCCGGTTCGTTTTTGATCATAATCGCTTTTCTGCACTTGGCTCATATGGTAGGAGGCTTAATTGCCCTTTTTGTATCATTAACAAAGTCATTGTTGAAAAAATATTCATCCTCTGATAGCCTTGGAATTGAGCTAACTGCAATTTATTGGCATTTTCTTGATGTTTTATGGGTGTATTTGTTTTTGTTTTTATATTTTTATCGCTAATATTGCAACAGAATTTTAACATTAATTAAATTTAATATGGCGCATACAACAGAAATTGACGCAAAAGCGGCTTGGGATGGCGGACAATCACCCTTTAGAGTAAGTTACGGAAAAATGATGATGTGGTTTTTCCTAGTGTCCGATGCTTTAACTTTTGGTGGTTTATTGATCTCTTATGGATTTATTCGTCATAAATACGCCGATGTTTGGCCAAAAGCTGAAAACGTGTTTACTCACTTTCCTTTTGTTGAACAGCATTTGCCTTTAGCTTACGTTGGTTTAATGACCTTTATTCTAATTATGTCTTCTGTTACTATGGTTTTAGCTGTAGAGGCAGGACACAGAATGGATAGAAAAGGAGTTACTATGTGGATGTTCTGGACAATTGTTGGAGGTGCTTTATTCGTAGGTTCTCAAGCTTGGGAGTGGTATCATTTTATTGTTGGAACTCATGTTGGTGGTCCTGAAGGTCATGGTGGAGCTCTTAGAAATGTTTGGGATATGGCTACCGGTGCATATGTACAACAGACTTACCACGGAGCAACCATGGTTGTTAATGAATACGGTGTTCCACAATTTGCAAATTACTTTTTCTTCATTACAGGATTCCACGGTTTTCACGTATTTTCTGGAGTAATTATTAATTTGATTATTTTCTTGAATGTTTTAAAAGGAACTTACGAAAAACGCGGCCATTACGAAATGGTTGAAAAAGTTGGATTATACTGGCACTTTGTAGATTTAGTTTGGGTATTCGTATTTACCTTTTTCTACTTATTATAATTATAAAATAAATAAATTAAAGAACTTAAAACTTAACTATTATGTCAGAATTTCATGATGATTACCCTTCGTACGAAACAATGTACAACCACAGCGAGGAAGAGGGAAAAAAAGCTCGCAAAGTATTATGGAAAGTGTTTTGGGTAATGTTGATCATTACTATTTTTGAATTAATTGTTGGTTCAATGGCTCCGGCAAGAGGCTGGACCGGAACAATGGGATTAAAAGTGTTATTTATCGGTTTAACGGTTGTAAAAGCTGCTGCAATTGTAATATGGTTTATGCACCTTGGTCATGAGGTTAAATTCTTAAAGTATGTAATTTTAATACCATATATTGTATTTATTCTATATACTGTATTTATCGTTTTGGTTGAAGGTGTTTATTCAGGAAAACCTGGAAACTTTACACGCGTTGATAAGATCTTTATCGATCAGCAAAAACAACTTAGTACCGGACATCACGCTGGTGCACCTGCGCAAGATGCAGGAGCCGAGCACGGTGCAGAACATCACTAATTTTTGAGGCCGCTTTTTAAGCGGCCTTTTTATTTTCATAGTTATTACCACTCAACAATTCATTAATTAATAGTTGTAGTTTTACACTGCAAAATGAAGAAAGTCCTTATTCTTACATACTATTGGCCTCCAAGCGGCGGTGCCGGTGTACAACGCTGGCTAAAGTTTGTAAAATACATGCGTGAGTTTGGTTTTGAACCTATTGTTTACACAGCCGAAAACGGCGAAATGCCTGTAATTGACGATAGTTTAGCAAAAGACATCCCACAAGGAATGACTATTTTAAAAACGCCAATTTGGGAGCCGTATACTTTTTATAAACGATTTATAGGTCGAAAAAAGGAGGATAAAATAAACGCCTCTTTTTTAAATGAAAACAAGAAGGCGGGAATCACCGAAAAAATTAGCGTTTGGATACGCGGCAATTTTTTTATTCCTGATGCCCGAAAATACTGGATAAGCCCAAGTATTAACTATCTGGATGATTTTATTAAAAAAAATAAAATAGATATTATTATTAGTAGCGGTCCACCTCACAGTATGCATTTAATTGCTTTAGGGCTAAAGAAAAAAAATAAAGACCTTAAATGGGTAGCTGATTTTAGAGACCCTTGGACCAACATTGATTTTTACGAAAAATTAATGCTTACAAAATGGGCCGATAATAAACATCATCAACAAGAATTAAGTGTTTTACAGAACGCAGATCTTGTATTAAGTGTTGGGCAAACAATGAGCAATGAGTTTTTAGCAATGTATCAAAAATCGGGAGGGAAAGATCTAAATAAGTTTAAGGTAATTACTAACGGTTTTGACGATGACGATCTAAAAACAGGTATCGTAAATAAAGATACAAAATTCAGTATTGCACATATTGGCACATTGGTTAAAGACCGTAATCCTCAAGTGCTATGGAAGGTATTAAAAAAGATCGTTCAGGAGAATGAAAAATTTAAAGAACAATTAGAAATTAAACTGGTTGGAAAAATAGATTTTTTTGTAAAAGAACAGATAGAGTTATTTGGCTTAACAGAGTTTGTGAATAAGATCGAATACTTACCTCATGATAAGGTAATAGAGGAGCAGCAAAGATCAAAATTATTACTTCTGTTGGTTAATAATACCAAGAACGCTAAAGGGATCTTAACCGGTAAATTTTTTGAATACATGTCGGCCAAAGTGCCCGTATTAGCTATTGGTCCAACTGATGGCGATCTTGCAGAAATAATAAATGCAACAAATTCGGGACTTATTAGCGGTTTTGATGACGAAGCAACTCTTGAGAAAAATATTTTAAATTATTTTAATGGAAGCGTTAGCGATCGCAACGAAGAGCAAATAAATAAATACAGTCGGAAAGCACTTACAAAAACGCTTTGCGAATTATTAAAGAATTTGTCTTAAAAAAACTAAACTAAATTAAGCTACTTCCCATCTCTTCCGATAGTTTTCGGAATAAAAAGCAATTCTTGAAATTGTTGCCAATGCCCTTTCCTGATTAAAAAAGGCAGAACATTCAATGGTTTCTTTTACTATAATATCATCTTTAGCAATTGCTAAAGCTGCTTCAACCAGACCGTGATTTTCTTCTAACAACATCAATAAAACTTCTGCTCGCGAAGGATCGTTTAATTTGCTTACCGGGCTAATTGCCTGAAAGAACACGCGGTCATGATCTTCCCAAACATCTATTAAAACTTCGGTGCTTTTATCTTTACTAATGTTGTATTGACCTTCGCCAACTTTAGCTTCATTTGGATCTATTCCTAATGTTTTTAACGTTGCTTCTATAATTGTAACTACTTGTTGATGCATAAATTTAGTGTGTTGTGAGCTGGTTTAATTTATCTGTAAAAAATTGAGAAAACTTATTGGTATAATATTTTTGTTTGAATTGGCCAACCCACTGCACCCCTTTAATACTGTTGGTTAAAAAAACCTCATCGCCATTCATTAGTGTATTTATTGTAATTGGGTTTTCGAAAGTGAGTAGTTTATTTTGGGTTGCAAGTTCCATTATTTGTTTTCGCATAACGCCAGCCACACAGCCTTCGTTTAAAGGAGGCGTGTAAATGGCCCCATTCTTAACAACAAAAATATTAGAACTTATGCTTTCGCAAATTGCACCTGTTTCGTTAATTAAAAAACATTCGTCCAGCTTCATGCTTTGTTTTGCTAATCCTGCCATTACATAAAATAATGCATTGGCTGTTTTTAAATTCGATAATTTATTTATTTGTTTTTTTAGATCAGCATAAACATCAACCCACAAACCTTTTTGGTTTAATTCGTAAACCGAATCAAGCTCTTCGCTTTCTATCAAAAATGAAATGTCGTTTGTTTCCGGTGTGTAATAGCCTCCTTCGTTCCTGAAAACCGTTAATCTAATTCGTGCATTTGGAGCATGGGTATTATGCTTTAATAATTGCATGATCTGCTCTTCAATGTTTTCTGTATTAAACTCAGCCGGCAGGTTCATTCGCAAAACTGTCATGCCTAATTTTATGCGTGCTATATGGTCACGCAAAAACATGAGTTTATTATTGCAAAACCGAATGCTTTCAAACAAAGCATCGCCGTATCTGAAAGCGCGATTGTTAAACGCAACACTGGGCTCATAAATACTAATTAAATGCCCGTTTAATATGCAATAAGTGTCTTTCAATGATTGTTAATGCAAAATTTGCATTTTTTTAACGCTTAAACAGCTTATAATCAATTAACTTAATAACAGTTAAAAGTTAATCAAATGTATTTATGGCATGCCTACCTACGTAGTTGCAAAACATAAAATACATGACAATTTAGCGTTAATAAAATTTTGCACAATATTTGAAAGAAAAGAATTCAAACAGTACATTTGAATTAACTTAAAATTTTAGAAATTATGTTTGATAATAATGAATTTAAAAAATATGCCACAAAACACAGAGGCATCAACAGTTTAACTTACGATAGTTATACTTCTCGCATACAATCATCTTTAACGCCATATATTATTGAGGAACGTCAATTAAACGTTGCGCAAATGGACGTTTTCTCTCGTTTAATGATGGATCGTATTATTTTTTTAGGAACAGGAATTAACGATCAGGTTGCAAATATTGTTCAGGCACAATTACTTTTTTTAGAAAGTGTTGATGCGAAAAAAGATATTCAAATTTATGTCAACTCCCCGGGAGGAAGTGTTTACGCAGGTTTAGGTATTTACGATACTATGCAGATCATTAAGCCGGATGTTGCAACTATTTGTACAGGAATGGCAGCAAGTATGGGTGCAGTGTTACAGTGCGCCGGCGCAAAAGGTAAACGTACTGCTTTAAAACATGCACGTATTATGATCCATCAGCCAATGGGTGGAGCAGAAGGACAAGCAAGTGATATCGAAATTACAGCTCGCGAGATCCAAAAATTAAAAAAGGAATTATATGAGATCATTGCTTTTCATAGCGGACAAACATACGAGAAAGTATGGGAAAACAGTGATCGTGATTATTGGATGATCGCAGCAGAAGCAAAGGAATACGGAATGATAGACGAAGTTCTTGAAAGAAAATAAATTTACAAGTATAATTAAATCCCTCAAAACACTGTTTTGGGGGATTTTTGTTTTAAAAAATCATAAAATAAGATGATAAATTTTGTGTTTAAGGCAGATATAAATATATTTGATATTAATTACTAACCTAATAATTATGAAAAAAATACTTTCAGCGTTTTTTATTGCCTCATCGGTAGTCCTTTTGGCACAACCTAAAGGAAAAGACCCTAAAATGGCAGCAACTTTAACTCCGGGATACTATTGTAATTTAAAAGGTGATACCATAAAAGGCGAGATTCAAACTAATCCAACAAATGGAGAAGTAGATTTTTATAAAGGGTTTAATTTTAAACCAAAAGGACCTGGAAAAGTAACTGCTATTAGCAACAAAAAAGCTAAAGCTTATGGCTTTGATGGAAGACATTTTACCTTAATTCCTTTTGATGCTGATTTTGCATATATTGAATACATAGCAAAAGGACGTTTAAATTTTATGGAATATAAATTTGCCGGTTCTATTGCCGGACAACCGGGTGTTGAAAGCAGATTTTTTATTCAAGATACTAAGGCTGATGAATCTTCGGCCGAACTAAGAGAATTAAAACAGATCTCAGAAAAATTCTATAAAAAAGATGTTAAGCCTTATATGAAGGCTCAAATAGCAACTTGGGAGAACTTAGATAAATTTACTTTTAATAAAGAAGTGCTAGCGAATGCTATTAGAGAATTTAACAGATACTACGATACCGGACCAACCAAAGTAGAGGTTGAAACCGAGAAGGTTACAGATGAAGCAAAAGAAGAAACTGAATAATAAAGCAAAAAAAATCCCTCCTAAAAAGAGGGATTTTTTTTGCTTTAAATTCTTTTGAGATCGGATATTTTTAAGCGAACAAAAATAGCATTTGGTCTAATTGCTTAATTTTTGGTTAAAAACGATGGGAAATTAAAAAAAGAATTTTGATATTCATCTTCGTAAAAAAAATCTCAAAATCTCCTTTATGAATAATTTACAGATCGTTGTTAACCAAATGTTTTTTTCAAAACATCTTTCGTATCAAATTCTTTTTGCTTTTGTTTTAATGGTTTTTGCAACTTTACAAGGTAGTTAACTCTTTTTTGGCGTTTTCACTTCCTTCCATCCAACTATATCTCTTATTACAACAGATGCACAGGTTAAACCAAATGCTGCAGGTAAATAAGATATTGTGCCATAGGCTGATTTTTTAAATTTACTGCCGTCTGTTTTCATTATCGAATGTTTTGCAGGTAGCTCTGTGCTAAAAACAGAGTTAATGCCTTTATAAATATTCATATATCTTAAGCGTTTACGCACATATTGCGCCATTGGGCAATTATAGGTTTGTGCAATATCTACTACTTGTATTTTTGTAGGATCCATTTTACCGCCGGCTCCCATACTCGAAATAATGCGTTGGTTATTAAAATAAGCGGTTTGCAGTAAATATAATTTTGGAGAGATACTATCGATCGCATCAATTACATAAGTAAATTTCTGAGTCATAAAATCTTTCATGTCATCTGGGTTTTTGAAAGATTCTATAACAGTTAAGTCAACTTCGGGATTAATTAATTTTATTCTTTCTCCCATTAAAACAGCTTTATTTAATCCGTGTGTTGAGGTTAAGGCTTGCAACTGCCTGTTTCTGTTTGTAGGGTCCACCGTATCGCCATCAATAATGGTCATTTTGCCAACACCGCTTCTGGCAATTGCCTCCGCCGCATAAGAACCAACACCGCCAAGCCCAACAATTAAAACATGTGCGTTATTTAGTTTCTCTAAACCTTTATTACCCACCAATAAGGTGGTGCGTTCCATCCAGCTTGTATCCATTAAAGTTTTGTTTTAAAAACGGTTTCAAAATTACTTTGTATTTGTTGTTTTATTATTTCTTCATCTATACCTAAAAGCTCTGAGGCTTTTTTGTAAATGTATTTTATAGAAATATCTGCGTCATCGGTTTCTAAAAAGAAATTTTTGCGACCAACATTTTTTATTGCTTTGGCGGCATTTGATTCATAGCCTAATAAGGCTTTTCCAAACGAAAAATAAAATCCTTCGTTAACCATTACACGCGCAATATTCTCGTTATTATTAAAGCCATGTATGATCACCGGAACTTTATTGTCATTTAAATTCAAACAATTAATTAATTCATTAAATGCTTTAACACAATGTATGATCAATGGCTTATTAATTTTATTGGCAATTTTTATTTGTTCAACAAACACCTCTTCCTGAAGGTCGAAATCTACTTTGCTGAGTTTATCTAAACCACATTCACCAATGGCTAAACAGCGCTTTTCGTGTGCAATAACTTCCAATTTATTTAATTGGTCATGGTAGGTTTCTTTATCAATATACCAAGGATGTAAGCCATACGAGTAATGATTGGCTTTATCAGTTGAATCCATATCCTGATTCACCAATTCTAGTTTGGCATCGTGTACCTGGGTATGTGTGTGGGTGTTAATAAACACAATTAAAGTTTTCTGTTTTTGGTTAAATTACAAAAGCCAAACTTAGTAACTTTAAAAATCAAAATTTTAGTATGGGTTTGGATAATTATAACAACGTAACGTCAATAACATTTAAAGAGCTTGAAGCCATTGTTGGCGCCGATTATATTAGCTCAGATAAAGAGCAATTAGAGAAATACGGACAAGATGAGACCGAAGACCTGATCTTTTTTGCCGATGTGGTAGTTAAACCTCAAACTGTTGAGCAGGTAGCGGCCATTGCTAAAATTTGCAACAACAATAAAATTCCATTAACCACGCGCGGTGCGGGTACAGGCTTGAGTGGCGGCGCGTTGCCAATTAAAGGTGGCGTGTTGTTAAGCATGGAAAAATTCAATAAAATTTTATCGATCGATGAGCGTAATTTACAGGCTACTGTTGAACCGGGAGTTATCAATTATATTTTTCAGGAAGAAGTAAAAAAAGTGGGTTTGTTTTATCCGCCCGATCCTGCCAGCTGGGGAAGCTGCAGCCTTGGTGGAAACATTGCTCATAGCAGTGGCGGACCAAAAGCGGTTAAATACGGTACCACCCGCGATTATGTTTTGAATTTAGAAGTAGTAATGCCAAATGGTGAAATAATTTGGACAGGTGCTAACACGCTAAAATATTCTACAGGCTATAATCTTACGCATTTAATGGTTGGCAGCGAAGGAACTCTTGGGATCGTCACTAAGATCGTTTTTAAATTAATTCCATTGCCAAAGCACGACTTACTCATGTTAATTCCGTTTGAAAGTGCAGAGCAAGCTTGTAAAGCTGTTGGTGAAGTGTTTAGAGCCGGAATTACTCCAAGTGCCATGGAATTTATGGAGCGTGATGCAATAGACTGGAGTATCAAGTTTTCTGGCGATGTAAATTTTAATATTAAGCCCGAGTGGCAGGCACTTTTGTTGGTTGAGGTAGACGGAAATAATATGGATGTGTTAATGAGCGATTGCGAAGCGATTAGCACAGTAATGCAGAATAATAATTGCGATGAGATCTTATTTGCCGATAGCGCCGAACAAAAAAATGCGTTGTGGAAAATAAGACGGAAAGTAGGGGAGGCGGTAAAAAGTAACAGCGTTTATAAAGAGGAAGATACCGTTGTGCCTCGTGCTGAATTACCAAAGCTTTTAAAAGGTGTGAAAGAAATTGGAAAAAAATATGGCTTTCAGTCGGTCTGTTATGGTCATGCCGGAGATGGGAATTTACATGTTAACATTATTAAAGGTGATCTAAGTGATGCTGTTTGGGATAATGATCTGCCAAAAGGAATTACCGAAATTTTTGAACTCTGTAAAAGTTTAGGAGGTACTATTAGCGGTGAGCATGGTATAGGTCTTGTGCAAAAAAGTTATTTGCCAATTGTGTTTAGTCCGTTTCATTTAGAGTTAATGCGAAATATTAAAAAAGTATTTGATCCTAATTACATTTTAAATCCCGGGAAAATTTTCGATCAAGAAGGTTAATAATCATTGAAGTATTTCTTTACGATTTTTGCAAATTATAATTATATTTAATAAACCATTTTAAGTTAAGCCACATGAAAAAACAATTATTTATTTTAATATTTTTTGCTGCAATTATAAGTCATGCGCAAAACCAGCCGTTTAAAAGAACCTGTGGCACAGAAACTCCTTCTAATGAGTGGAATGAATGGTTCAACAATAAAGTGATAGAGTTTAAAAAAAACAGTGCCAATCAAAAAGATCAAAATGCAAATTACACTATTCCGGTAATTTTTCACGTGATTCATGGCGGTCAAAGTGTTGGCGCATTTCCTAATATATCTCAAGCGCAAATAAATTCACAAATTACTATTTTAAATAATGATTTTGCCGGCACGGGTTTAAACGTTGGTAATTTTTCAAGCACAGGTTTTTCTCCATCGTTAATTGCAAATTGTAATGTTAACTTTTGTTTAGCCGATAAAAATCCTTCAGGAAATAATTTGGCTGAAAAAGGAATTGAGCGATTAAATTATATTACAAATGGATGGGCAGATCCGAATTCGTTTACTACAATTACGAATTTTAGAAATTATATTGAAAATACAATTAAACCAAATACAATTTGGGATCCTACACGTTATTTAAATATTTGGATCACCGATGTAAACCCGGCAGTTGGTTTATTAGGTTATGCAACTTTTCCATCTGGTACCGGTTTAAATGGTTTAACGAGTGGCTTAGGAACAGCAACTACTGATGGCGTTTGGTGCTGGACACCAACCATTGGTGATGTTGGCACATTGTATCCTCCTTACGACAAAGGGAGAACTGCCACACACGAAATTGGACACTGGTTGGGCTTACGCCACATATGGGGAGATGCAGGTTGTGGAAATGATTTTTGTGCCGATACGCCAACACAACAACAAGAGAATACAGGTTGTCCAACTTTTCCAAGTGGCAGTTGTTCTAATGGACCTAATGGAGATATGTTCATGAATTTTATGGATTACTCAAATGATCTATGTTTATATATGTTCACCAACGATCAACGTTCGCGTATTCAAACAGCTATGGCTAGTTGCCCATTTAGAACGCAATTAACGGCAAGCTCTGCAACGTTATGTACAACACCGCCTGTAATTTGTTCATATACTTTATCTAATTTTTCAAATACCGATACTCTGGCAAATCCTTTAGGAGTTAGGCGAGCAACTGCTTCTCCAACAGAAACTTTTTGTACACAAGGTGCTGGAAAAGCCGGATACATTAGTGGTACAAATTGTTATGGTGATCTTGAAAAAGCTGAATTTATTAGCGCTGCAAAATATTCAACAGCGGTTAACCCTTTAATTACAGGCGTAGTTGTTTTATTTTTTCAATATGCCAATACCGGAACCGATGGTACAGCTAATATTGATCTGAACATTTATAGCGGTACTTCTGCGGCTTCTGCCCCAGGAACGTTATTAGGAACGACTACCGAAAATTTAGCAACAATTGCTGCTACAACAAACACAACAGCTGTTACCTTTTGCGGAAATCCTAATTTAGCGTTTGGTGTGCCGGTTATAATGCCTTATAAATTTACATTTGCTACACCAGTTGCAGCACCTGCAAGTGGCGGTTTTTTTGCATCTGTTAGTATACCTAATACGCCAAATGATACAGCGGTTATTTTTGATAAATTAACCGGAACAAGCAATACAGCTTGGGAAAAATGGAGCGATAACAGTTGGCATGATATGAAAATTGCATGGGGAGGAAGTCGCAATTTTAATTTAGCTATTTTACCAATTATAGAATGCGGTGTGCTTGGTGTGAAAGAAAGCGCTATTTTAAACAGCAATATTAATTTATTTCCTAACCCTTCAAATGGCAATTTTAGTGTAATAACTACTTTTGCTAACTCTCAAACAATTGATGTAATTGTTTATGATATTTTTGGACAAACAGTTTATTTAAACAAACATCGTAACATTAAACAATCTATTATTGATATAAATTTGAGTGAACAAGCTGCCGGAATTTATTTTGTTGAAATAAATAATGGCAAAGAGAAAACCGTTAAGAAACTAGTGTTGAGTAAGTAATTACTCCAACACTTTATCTTTCATATACTTTCTCCATTTTTCTAACACGGCTTGCATGTCGGCAGGGATCTCGCTATCAAAAAATAATTTTTCTCCGGTAATAGGGTGAGTTATACCAAGCGTTTTAGCGTGCAGTGCCTGGCGCGGCAATAACTCAAAACAATTTTGAATAAACTGTTTGTATTTTGCCGTATTTAATCCTTTTAAAATAATATCGCCGCCATATTCATTATCGTTAAATAATGGGTGACCAATACTTTTCATGTGCACACGTATTTGATGCGTGCGCCCGGTTTCTAATTTACATTCAATAAATGTTACATAACCAAAACGCTCAATTACTTTGTAATGTGTTACGGCATGCTTTCCTTCTTCGCTGCCGGGAGGGAACACATACATTTTTTTTCTGTCTCTTGGGTCGCGCCCAACGTTACCGGTAATGGTTCCTTCATCTTCTTTTAAATCGCCCCAACAAATAGCAATGTATTTTCTGTCCATTGTGCGGTCAAAAAAATCTTTTGCTAAACGTGTCATAGCAAGATCGGTTTTAGCGATGATAATAATGCCCGAAGTATTCTTATCAATGCGATGCACTAATCCCGGACGCTCGAGATACAGATCGTTATTTAATTTTGTTTTTGTTTTTGGTAAATTCTGAAAGTGAAAAGCCAATGCATTCACTAAAGTGCCTCTGTAATTACCGTAGGCAGGGTGAACCACCATACCGGGTTTTTTATTTATTAAAACAATGTAATCGTCTTCAAAGGTGATATCTAATGGAATATCTTCAGGTACAACTTCTACATCACGAGGTGGTACTGTTAATACGATCGATATCTCATCAAAGGGTTTTGTTTTGTAATTAGATTTAACGGCTTTACCGTTCACTAATACTCTTCCTTCGTCGCAGGCATTTTGAATTTTTGTACGAGTAGTATGGGCAACGCGTATCATGATAAATTTATCAATACGCATGGACACTTGTCCTTTTTCTACTTTAATGTTGTGATGTTCGTAAAGAGCTTGTTCTTCTTCTCCGCCGATTTCATCCGGCTCTTCTTCTATCTTTAACATGGTGCTTAATGCTGAATAATTATTTTTTGTTGCTGCACCAACTGATCGTTAACTTTTAATATTAAAAAATAAATGCCGGTACTTAAATTTTCAGTGGTTATTTGTGTGAAGTTCTCAATTTTTCCATCAGAAATTTTTTGTCCTAAAGAATTAATAATAGTGTAGGTTGCCTTTTCGATCTGCGATGGCGATTGAATGATAAACTGATCAGATGCCGGATTTGGATATACTGTAAATAAATTTGTTTTTAAAGTGGGGTTTTCTTTAACACTTAGGGGCAGCTCTGTTCCAAAAACTGGTCTCATCATAATTGAGCCGTAAATAGATGATTGCGTCCAACCATTACCCGAATCGTAATATAAATTACTAGAGTGATTAATATTTTTATCAAATCCAACCACAATTCCTGTTGCAACCTTTTGTTGGAAGCCGATATAATAATTGCCCGGTGGCAATATTAATTCATTTGTGAGTTGAAATTCTGAAAATTTATTGAAGGTGCCGTTAGGGAAGTAGTTTACGTATCTGGTAACAGGGTCTATATATACCGTGCTAGAGCTTGGGCCGGATGGGCCGCCTTGCCATACAACTATATCAAACCCGTAAGTTTGTGAAAGGTTAAGTGAACCGGCAGGCTCAAAATAGATTCTAACCGATTTTAGTGTATCTGTAACACGGGTAGTGTACTTTGCTGCTATTTTTCCTCCGGCTCCATTAATATAATAACCGCCTTCGGCACTTCCATCATCAAATGCATAGTAGTTGCTAAAGTTTTGTTGTTGGATAACGGTATCATTTCTCTGAATATCATCAACAGTTGTTTTAAAAAGTATATGTTGAATTTTATAGCCAACAGCACTCGTTAAAAAAGGAAATTTGTATTTTATTCTTGGATTTGAAACTACTGTGTCTTTAAGCCAGCCTTTATATTTAAAAATTCCGGTCACATTTACTGCGCCACTGGTGTAACCATGTACTAATGTGTTGCTGCCGTTTCTAAAGTTGGCAGTGTAGGTTAATTGACTACCGGTAATGCCATTGTTGCGAATAAAAACGCTATTCTTAGCTACCATGTCATTTGTGTCGTATTGTCGCCAAGGCATGGCCGAATAATTTTTAAGGTAGGGAGTGGGGATGTAGCCAAACGCAAAATCAATATTTGTAGTATCCTTGATCATACCACGGTTAATATTCATATAAACATAATCAAGATGCCAGTGATCAAAATCGCCGGCAGTAGTTGCTTTGTTTCTAAATCGAAATTTAAAACCGTCGTGCAAATAAGAGGTATCGCTTACCCAAACAAAACCGCGTTTAAACATGGTATCATTTGTATTTGGATTTGTATTTCCTCTTTGATACCAAACCTTTGTAGACCATGTTGCTTGCTTTGGTTTCCAATAGTCTAATAATAGAGTGTCTGTTAGTTCCGGCGTATCTCCATTACCGCGAGCTTGATAATAAAAAGTAAGCGCGATACTATCGGAAGGAACGCGAAGGTTTAAATTAATTGGTTTAGAAGTTAAAGTATCTGCGGGTAAAGAGGAAGACATGTTGACAAGATTTGGTGTGTAAGGATAACCACGCCTGTTCAATCCGTCAAAAGTGGCTACGCCAATGCTCCAGGGGGCAATAGCAAATCCCGAGTTCACGTAGGTTGAAGAATCGCTCCACAAATTTTGGTTTGGGTAAGCTTGTGTTGATGAATAAGAAAAATCATCTGAAAAAGGAAGAGAAAGAGATGCGGCTCTATTGTAATTATTAGAATTATTTTGTTTATCGGCAACCGGCTTTAGATCGCCATACAAATAATTAATGTTTGAACTTAGCGGTTTTACTCCCTCTTGGGCAAAGGCTGAAACCGAAAACAGAACTAAAAAAAAACTATGTATTATATGTTTTGCCATTTTTTTTATTCAGGTTCGTTATTAAAATTTGGGTCTGTAGTATTAGCACTATCTGCTGAGTTAGAGTTGTAATTATTATCTTTAACTCCAACTACAAGGTCAATTACACTTCCTTTTTTTACTCCGGTACCAGGCTCTATATTCTTGCCCTTTATACTTTGCGCCATAATGCAGCCATTACAATCTGCCTGTTTTTCAACTACCTTTCCAACTTTTAGGCCATATGTTTGTATAATAAGCCTAGCCTGTCTTTCGCTTCGATCTATTAATTTAGGCATTTGAATTTGAGGTGCAACCATGCCAGTAACGTATAAATAGATGGTTCTATTGTGTTTAACCTGACTTTTCGCTTCCGGTTCTTGTCTTATTACTATTCCGGATTTCTCTTTTGGGTCGTAAATACTATCAATTATCTGAAAAGAAACTTCTTTGTTTGCGGTAAAAGATTTTAAATTAGCTGTTTGCTGGCCTTTAAAATCAGGCACTTCAACAAAATCGCCATGATTTGTATAGGAGCCAAGGTATTTGATCAAACAAAAAAATACTAAAAAAATTGTGGCAAGTATTATTCCTAAATGAATTAAAAATTGTTTAGATTTTATAAAAGAAAAAAAGCCGTTCATATCGAAATAAAGGTAATTAATTTTTGGAAATTACAGGCTAGAATTAAGCGTTTTCATGATTGGGCTCATGAATAAAAATTTTAAAGGCAACTACCACAAGAGCGCCAATAGTTTGCTCGGCCATTTGCCATGCGCAATCAACCATTAAGTGATTAAGACTTAAATGTTTAGTTAACGATATGTTTATAATAGTAGAGATCATAAATAACGAAAACCCTGCAATTACTCCACAAACCAAGCCTCTTGTGATAAAGTTTCTGATTTTTTTTAAAGGTTGCGATTCGTATAAGAAATAAATTCCGGCTCCAAAAATGAGGTAGGTTATTGCTGCGAATGTTACAAACCAAACAATAGGAAAGTTGATGCGTTTAAAGTCGTTCAAAAAATAACCATGCCACACATAAAAAAGTGTGAACATAACAACCGCAGACAAAATCCACGATATAAAAAATCTAAAATTGAAAGTCATTTTTGCTAAACAAAGGTAATCAAATAATGGTCGATTTTCACAAAAACAAACATTTTTAAGGCTCAAATAAATGCTATATATTTGTGTTAATGGGGTTTTTTAGAAAATTTAGTCTTTTTTTTATTGCACTAGTTGTTTTTTGCAGTTGCCGTAAGCCTACGGCCACAAATTGGGATGTTGATGTGGTTTTTCCGGTGGTCAAAAGCTCATTAAATATAAAAAATTTTATTGGCGATAGTATTTTTTCTGCAGATAATACAGGTTTATTGCACCTAAAAGTATCGCGAGAAATTACCGCCATTAAGTTAGATTCCTTATTAAAACTGCCTGATACAACCATTGTTAACACATTTACCGTACCTGCGGTTTTTCCAACAACTTTAACCCCAGGGCAATCACTTACTTTTTTTCCGGCATCCGAATTAAATTTTAATATTTCTAATGGTGTGGCATTAAAAAAACTTGACATTAGAAGTGGAATCTTATCTGTAAAATTCACCAATGACCTAGTAGAACCTTTGGATCTTTTGTATATTATACCTAGTGCCGTAAAAAACGGGCAGCCTTTAACTATTTATGAAACCGTGCCTCCAAACAATGTTCCACTTTTTAAAACTTATAATTTAGAAGGATATACCTTAAATATGCGGGGAATTAATGGTAATAAATACAATACCATTGTTCAGGCATACACTGTTAACGTAAATCCTGGTGCAAATCCTGTAGCCGTTAGTTTTGGCCAAGGAGCAAAAACAACATTAACCTATTCAGATATTATACCGAGTTACGTTGAAGGTTATTTTGGTCAACAAACGGTTGCTATACCTCTTGATACAACTAAACTCGACATCTTTAATAATTTTCAGGCTTCAAATTTTATGTTGAATGGCGCTACCTTAAATTTTAAAATTTTAAATGAATTTGGAGCAGAGTTTTCAAGCAGTCTTTTTAACGTTAAGGCTATTAATTCTTCTAACTCAAATACAGTTGCGCTTACCAGTGGTTTACTCTCTAATATTAATATTAATGCAGCTTCAAAATCGGGGCTAACAGTTTTTCCGAGTGTAAAAACGGTTTCGTTAAACGGAACAAATAGTAATATTGCTCCTTTCTTATCTAATTTGCCTGATAAACTTACCTATCAAGGAAATATTAATGTTAATCCATTAGGTAATATATCCGGTTATAACGATTTTGCTTTTTATAATACCGGCATCAGAGTATTGGCAGATATTGATATTCCGTTGAGGTTTAATGCAAATTATTTTAAATTTATTTCAAATTCAACTGTAGATTTTTCTAACGTAAAACAATTAGAGAATGTAAATTTTGGAAATTTTGTAGTATCTGCCACTAATGGATATCCGTTTCGTGCACAATTGCAGGCTTATTTATTAAACGAACAAAATACCATTATCGATTCGTTATTTATTCCGGGAAGTAATTTTATGGAGCGCGGAGTGGTTGATGCGCAAAATATTGTTATTTCTCCAACGCAATCAAAACTAAGCGTGCCGGTATCTCAAGTAAGAATAGAAAATTTACGAAAAGCAAAAACCATACGTTTAGTTACGTATTTTGTTATGCCAACCAACCCTCCGGATATTAAAATTTATGAAAGTTATAAATTTGATGTAAGTATTATTGCCGAATTAAACTATAACGTAAAACGAAATTAATGACCGGGAATAAAAGTTACATAACCTTGTTTTTATTTTTATTTTATTTTGTTTTACAAGCACAATACAATACTGATTTTATTAATTACGAAAATGTAAAAAGAAGTGTTTCTGTTAATTTAGATTATGACGCCGGAAGTAATGGTATGAGTGCGCGCTTTACCAATAGGCTACTTTGGGGTGGTAAAATTGATAATGATCTAAAAAAAGAATCGTCAAAACACTTGCGGTCAAAAAACAATTTCGGAATTAATTTAAATTACGATGTAAGCGCTTTTATTAGGGGTAATAGTAAATTTGATTTTTTAATTGGTTTTAAGAATCAAGAAGTGCTTAATGCTACTTACTCAAAAGATTTTTTTAATTTGATGTTTTACGGAAATGATTCTTACAGAGGGGCCACTGCCAATTTAGAGAATTGTAATATAAACGCACTCAGGTTTCAGGAAGTTAAATTTGGTGCCATCATGCATAAGGTTGATTCTGTTGGTAAGATCGGTGTATCGGTTTCGTTCTTAAAAGGCGAACAATTATTTTATTTAAAAACAAATAAAAATTCAAGTTTATATACCTCTGCCGATGGCAGTGAGTTAGTGCTTAACTCTAATTTTAATTTAGCAATAAGCGATACAAATAATAAACGTCTAACTAGTTTTAACGGAATAGGGGCAAGTGCAGATATATTTTTTGAAACACCGTATAAAAGTACTGTTGGAAAGCGAAGTGTTTTATTGGTAAACGCCAACAATATTGGGTTTATTCATTGGCGTAATAATAGTGTGCAATACAGTAGCGATTCTAGTTTGCGTTTTAGTGGTTATCAAGTAAACAACATTATTGATTTAAAAGATTCTACCCTAAGTAAACTTAATAGAGATAGTATATTGCGAGGTTTAACAAACGCCCGTAGAGAAAATTTTAACACCAATATTCCTACCAATTTGGTTATCATAAATAAAATTTATTTTGGTAAAGAATTGTTTTGTTTGCAAACAGGCTTTAGATATATTTTTAATGCTAATTATAAGCCTTATGTTTTTATTGAACCGGAGTATCGTGTAAAAAATGTCACTTTTGGTTTACATACCGGTTATGGCGGCTACGTAAGATTAAATGTTGGCGCATCAGTTACTTGGAATTGTCAAAACTGGTTTTTACGAATTGGCAGTAATAGTTTACAGGGTTATGTAGTTCCTAAAAGCGCTTCGGGGCAAGGTTTGTTTTTTAGTTTAGCCAAAAAATTTAAATAGGTTTTTAGCCTACCCAACCGTTGTTTAAAAAGCGGTAGGCTAATTTAATTATTCCAATAGAATTTAAAGATATTAAACCGAATAGGCTTATCGTTGAGATGACTTTATTTGGATGTTTAGTTAATAGGATAGAAATAAAATACAAACTAACTATTGAAAACATTAATAAATTATGTATGTGGTTATAACTGCCAAATAATAACCAAAAAACCTCAGATACAAAAAAAGTCAACCAAACATGTTTCCACTTGAATTGGTATTCTTTAAAAAAATAGTGAAGGGATACCATAATGAATGGCGTGGCATAAATAAAACGGTTTAAGCTGTATAAATTGCCATCGCGATAGGCTAAAATAAGCAATGATGTACCGGTAATATATGACATGGAAAAAATAAGATCTTTAGAAAAGGGTATTCTGTTTTTTAATTTTTCAAAAAATAAATACACTAAAAATACACCGCAAAAAAGTGATATCGCTAAAGCGCTACCGTCAAAACGATTAGAGGCGTCGCCTCCCCAACTTGTTAATGGAAATTGAGGAACGTGCAAATAATTTTTCCAGAGTTTTTGAGCATCAAAAAAGACAAACCATTTATTTGTGTAAACATAATGAACTATGGTTGTCAACAGGAGCCCGGCGATCAAAACTAAAATTGGTAAGATGCTTTTTGTTAAACCCTGTTTAAAATAATGTTCAGTAAAAATGTAAGAAATTAAAATTGCAGGAATAAAAACAAACGTAGTTGGGCGAATTAAGCTGCCTAGTAATAATGCTAATAGTATTAAATTTAATTTATTTTTATTTAAGCCTACAGTTAATAAAGTGCCTGTGGCAAAAAACAAGGCTTCGGTATAGGGCACAAACATAAACATAAGGGAGGGAATGGAAAGTAAAAATAATTGCCTTTTCCATTCAATATTGTAGAGCATGGCAATTGAACTAATACTGAAAATAAAAATAACTGCGTTTACAATTGAAATGCCAATTGCGGATGTGTTTAAAATTTTCCATAAATAAGGGAAGCCCGGAAAGAAAGCGCAGAGCCAGTTTTCATGATAGCCATTATTTTTTATGTCTAAATATAAATTGGCGTCAAAACGCAAAAAATTAGAATCATTCAAAAAATGTAAGCTGTTTTTATTTATTAAATAAATAAAAAACACAAGTGCTAAAATAAAGTAGAAAGAAATACTTATGCATAAATGTTTTAGGTAAATTTTTAAATCCATATAATTAATCAGCAGATAATTTGCCGGTGCTTATAACAAGAGAATTTATCTTTAGTTTGTAAAAATACACTCCGGCCTCTAAAGAATTTCTGTTAATAAGTATATGTTTGCCGGTTACTAAAATATTTTCTTCACTTACTAATTTTCCCTGCGAATCAAATAATTGGTAGTTTATTGTTTTACCATCTAGTTTATCGTCCTCAAACATGATCGTGGAGACCATGCTTATTGGATTGGGATGAACCGTGACTTTTTGCAAATTAATTTTATTTTCATTTAATCCAACCATTGGAAGGTTGTCTTGAAATTCGTTAAGAAGAATAAAGTAATCATTTACCAGATCATTTTTATTAAAAACTACTAAATAAACATTTTCATCATTAGAGTTATTTTGTATACCGTACGATTTTGTCCAACCAACAAAAGCATATCCTTTAGTAGTTCTAATTATTTCATGGGCTTCGTCATCGTTTACGCCTCCAAAATTTGCATTATTTAAATAGTTGAAACTTTGATCAAAACGAAAATATAAAGCCGATAAACCGCCAAGTCCGCCGGTTGCGGGAGATAATGTGTAAATGTTATTGTTATTTCCTTCAAGAATGCTTTCAAAATAAAAATTTTGATTTGTTGAAACAGAATTGATTGGATTAAAATTTGTTGTGTCTATCTTTCTTAAAATATAATACGGATTAGAATTTGCAGTGCGTTTGCCACACAATAAAACATCTCCGGCATTGGTTAAATGGAGATCTTTATATTCATGATCCTCTGTAATTGCAAATGCATAAAAATCTTGGTTTAAAATAGTACCGTTAAAATCAAGCTTATAAATGCTAGCATCGCTTTTATTATTTATCACATTAAATGTTTTTCCTACTACATAAATGCGATTGTTTCTTTGTTCTACACCATAAAAAGCGTCATTGCCGGTTGTACCTATTTTTTTTGTCCATAAAGTATCACCAATAGCATTGGTTCTTATCAAATAAGCATCTGTTCCGCCTTTTGAGTCTGAATAAGTCTCCCCGCACAAGATCAATCCACCGTCGGGCATTAAACATGAGTTATAAATAAAATCCCAATCGTTACCTCCATAATTTTTGGACCATTGCACATTACCCAGGTTGTCAGTTTTCACAAGGTATCCATCGTATCCGCTTTGCACATTCCAATTAGAAATGCCCGAAAAAAAATAGCCGCCATCATTGGCAATATCAACAGAATAAGCAATGTCATTATTACCCGAACCAATAGATTTACTCCATTGATGTAAGCCTAAACTATCAGTTTTAATGATATAGAAAGATGTATTGCCGTTGCCAAAACTACTGGATGTGCCGGCAATAATAAATCCTTTATCGCTTGTTTCTTTTAGGTCTTTTCCAATATCTATGCTTGGGCCACCGTAACTATTTACCCAAGCTGTATCCCAATTGTTTGGGTTTTGGGCTGTTATAAGTATGCCTTCAAGTAAAAATAGGATTATTAATAATTTCTTCATCTATTAATGATCGTTTAGATTCTTAAATGTAGTTATAAAGATAGTAAAAATACGATAGTTTATTATAAAATTTAGTGGCTGCTTGAAGATAAAAAAAGAAAAATAATTGTTTGCGGTATGAGCAAATTGCCGTACAATTGTAATAAAGAAAGGCCTGCAAAACCTAAATTCATTTTGGAAGTTGCTTAAAGGTTGTATATTTATGATAATAAATGCTTTTGATCTGTATTTCTCTAATATTTTTACTTGGGTTTGAATAATAAATATTTATTTTTCGTTTTAATAATTATTGCCAACATCGTTTTAAAATCAATTTTTTTAGACGCTACTCCTTTTTGGTATGACGAGATGATCAGCGTTAAAGATACGCAGCTTGATTTTGGACATATTAAACACGAATCTGAGTGGGATAATAACCCCCCATTTTATTATTATTGCTTGTGGGTATGGCATTCAGTTATTCCTGTAAGCGAATTTAATTCTAGATTTTTAAGCGTTTTGTTTGTTTCATTTTCTATCGGTTTGCTATATTTATTTGCAAATAAGTATTTCAATAATAAAACTGCTATTGCAAGTTCTGTTTTGTTAACCTTATCTAATTTTATTTTTTTTTATGGACAAGAAACAAGAGCTTATGCATTAGTGCTTTTGCTTTCAGTGATATCCACCATTCTTTTTTTTAAATATTTAAACCGTTCAACCGTTCTTAATTTAGTGGTATTATCTCTCATAAATTTTCTGATCATATACACTCATTATATAGCCGGGTTACTCGTGTTTTTTCAGTATTTAATTATATTGATCTATTATAAAAAAAACAGTCTTTCATTTATTTCTATTCAAAGTATAATTATAGTTGGATTGATTTTGTTAAGGTTTACAAAAAAACAATTTTTAAATATTTTAAATTTTAATAAGAAAGATGATTTTTGGCTGCAAACAGCAAGTTTTAATGATCTTAAGAACGGGCTTTCGGAATTGTTCTATAATCCGTTAACAGCAATTGTTTTTGTTGCCGTAATAGTTTTTATTATTAGCCTATATTTTAGAAATAAAATTCAAGACAATACACATGTAAAGTTTTATTGTTTTCTTATTGGTGTTTTTTCAATTATTTTATTGTTTACCATTGGCTGTTTTAAACCACTTTTTTTGCCGAGATATTTAATTTTCGCTATTCCTTTTGCAACGCTGTTAGTGGTGAATCAGTTATTTGAAATAAAAAAAGTTGGCGTGTTTATCGTTTTGTTTTTTATTGGGTTTGAAACGTTTGGTCTTAATTTAGTAAAAAAGAATCCGAGTGATTATAAAATCATTTCAGCATTAGTTGTTAAGAATAAAAAAAAGGATGATGTAGTAATAATTAATACTAAAGATAATTTAAATCTTTTTTTATATTACGCTTACAAAGGCTTTTTAGATCATAGAAAATCAGATTCGATATGTAAAGAAAATAATATTTTTGCTGCGAATGATTTGGATGTAATTAAACAAATAAATTACCCAAAAAATTCTACTATTTTTTTGATTCAATCATTTCATGATATGAATAGCACTAATAATCCTTTTGAAAATTATTTAAGTTCTGAAAATAAAAAGTTATACTCTACTGATTTTTACAAGGGCTTGGAATTTACAGTTTTGAGACATACTAAATAAGCTAGTTTTTAATGATTTCTTGAATAACTCTGTTTAAGGAGATTCTTAAATATATTGGAGTTAATAATAAATTTAGATCCATATCCAAAAACATTATTGCTTTTTTAGATCAAATTAAAAAAATCGGAAGACCTATTTTTACAAGATGCCAAACGGTTAAAGGTGCTCTTTATCAAACTTTATTTTCATTATTGACTTATCTCCATTAATGCGATCGGGAAGATTATTGTCGTCGATCGAAATTAAAATATAACCTAATTTTTTTGCTTTTAAAATTTGGTCTTCATTTAAAACAAAATTAAATGCGGGGTAATTCGTATAAAAGATCGCTAAAATGTGACTTTGTAAACTGGTGTTGCAATTAAAGATCAAACACTTTTTTTCTCCAAAATTTTTTTTTAATTCAATAAATAATTGCTTCTCTCTCACATCAATTAATCGCGATCTGTATCTGCCATATTCTAGGTTACTGTGGTGTTTATATAGTTTACCTGAATTAAATAAGAAAAATAGTATCGCTAATAGCATGACTGCATTTGTAATCTCTTTAAAATAATTTTTTTTTATCAGACTTGTCACTTTTTCTGAAAAAGCAGTAAAGGCAAATGCTAAACCTAAAATAAAAAATGGAAAAACAACAAAAACATAACCATACATTTTAGTTGAAACGAATGTGAAAAATAAATATAAGATAGCTGTAGCGGAAATAAGAATGATCTTATGATCTTTGTTCTTTAAAAAATAAACCAAGCCTATAAAACAAAATAAAATTAAGGGTGGAATAATGGCTCCTTCACCAAACTGTTCATATAGTGCATTGTAATAATAAAAATAATCTCCTCCGTGTCCTTCTAATGGTTCCGTAATGTGTTTTGAATTAAAAGCCATTTCGGTTAAATATTCTTGTGGATATTTTAAATAGCTATACACTTGCCAAGGTAAAAATACCACAACACAAATTAAAAAAGATGAAACAAGTTTTAGACCTTCTTTTAAAAAATTGCCGTTTTTTTTATTGCTTATTATAAGAATAGACCAGACTGCATAAACTAATAAACCAATTAGCCATTTACATAAAATTGCTGCTCCGGCAAAAACACCTATTAGAATTAGATAAATGGTTTTTTTTGATTGGTAGTATTCTGTTAAAGCCCAAATACTTGCAAATTCATAAAAGAAAAATGAAATGTCATTATGGTCGGTTGCGTAAAATCCGGTTAAATATTCTAATGGAAAATAAGCACAGGTGAAAAATAAGGCAGAGTAAAATCCTGTTTTTTTGGATATAAAAATTTCACCAATACGGTAAATAAAAATTATCATTATTGCATGCATCAAAACAGACGGAAATCTAACACCTATCTCACTTAACCCAAATATTTTTAAGCTTGCTGCCATTTGCCATAAAAACAAAGGTTGCTTGTGAAGCCAAATTGTTCCGTATGCCCAATGATTACTTACAAAGTCAAACACTGGTTCTTCGATGAGCGTGGGTTGAAAAGGGTGTGAGATCATGTTTTTTGCGACGAGCGCATGAAATTGTTCATCCCATAAGTTTATAAAAGGGTCTAACGATGCAATAAAAATGCCTAGTATTATTGAACCCGCAAATAGAAAGAACAACGCTATTTTTTCTCTATGTGTTTGAAAGCTTAAAATGGACAATAGGACCAATACTATTGATGCAATAAAGTAATTATTTGAAAAAAAAAATTGCCCCACTTTATTTGTTTAGTTGTAAAAATAATTCATTAAAGTGACAATTGCACAATTTAATTTTGCGAGGCAATTAAACCTTAGTATATTTATGCGGTGCGCTATAGGGTAATAGAGTTTGGTTGATTTTTTTTTAAAGCAAAGCATTCGATTTTTTTACTATTTTAAATTAATAACATTTTTTTTATTTATGAAAATAAAGCAAATCATATTTTTTTGTTTTTTATTTTCCTCTGGTTTCTCACAAATAACCAATACGAGAAAATGGCGAGTTACCGAGCGCGACTCATTAGACAATGCTTTGTTTTTGTACGAAGAAAAAAATTACGTAATGGCTTTGCCTATTCTTGAAAAGGTAAATTTAAATCACCCTAAAGAAGATTTTATTAAATATTTATATGGTATTTGTTGTTTGTACAGAAGCGATAAACACGATGAGGCTTTGAAAGCATTAGCAGATGTTTACGCCATTAATACCGGTATAGATATGATCGAATATGACCTTGCGCGTGCTTATCATTACAATTATAAATTTGAAGAGGCAATAGATTTTATAAACAAACATCTTTCTTATAAGCGTATTAGACCTGATGACAAAGCAAACGCATTACTTTTAAAACAATATGTTACTAATGCAAAATATTATTATGCAAATCCGAGTAAAGCAAAGATCGAAAATATTGGAAGCTTTATAAATACAGAAGGCGATGAGTTTTCTCCTGTTGTTTCGATAGATGAAGAAAGAATGCTCTTTAATTATTCGGGCACTAAAAGCAAAGGCGGAAAATTAAATGCACGTTTGCAACCGGATGAAAATGGTGTTTATACTTCTGATATTTATCTTTCACAAAAACAAAACGGAAAGTTTCAAGAACCTATTGCTTTAGATAATATTAATACTAATGGAAACGATGTGGCGCTTTCCATTAGTCAAGACGGCCAAATATTATTTACCTATTTAAATGTTATTGATGGCCACGGAGATATTTATGCTAGTTATTTAACCGGTGATACTTATTCAAAGCCAACTAAATTAAAAGGGAAGGTGAATACTTATTCTTGGGATGGGCCCTGCACCTTAACTCCCGATGGCAAAACCCTTTATTTTGCAAGTGAGCGAAGTGGGGGGTATGGAGGAAAAGATCTTTACAGTGCAAAATTATTATCCGATTCTACTTGGGGTAAAATTGTCAATTTGGGTGATTCTATAAACACCCCTTTTGATGAAGATTTTCCTTTTATTCATGCTGATGGAACTACCTTATTCTTTAGTTCTAAATGTATAAAAAGCAGTGGAGGTTATGATATTTTTAAGGCAAGTATGGATACAAAGGATTCTACTTTTAAAAAGGCAGAAAATTTAGGATATCCTATTAATAGCCCCGATGATGATATTAATTTTTCTTTATCTGCAAATGGGTTAAAAGGCTATTACTCCATAGGAAAAAAAGGAGGTTCGGGTTTAAAGGATATTTACAGCATCGAAACCGGTTTTGAATTAAGTCAATCAAAATTACTTTTGTTAAAGGGGGCTATTTCTAAAAATAAAGAACCGCTTGATGCAGAAATAAAAATAGAAATTGTTTCTAATAATAATCTTGTTTATAAAACTTTTAGATCCAACAAAGGAAATTATTTAGTTAGTTTGCCCCTTGGAAATCAGTATAAAATAACTTTCACTAAGCCTAAATTACCCACTAAAACATTTACCGTAACTACTGATGGCAGCAATGGATTTATTGAAAAAACACTTGACATTAATTTTGACCCGGTTACCGAGTTAGTAAATACGGTTGCTACTGCAACTCTTGTAAAAGCTGTTCAACCTCCTACAATTACCTCACCAACCCTTGCAGTAAATAAAATTGCAACACCAACCGTTTCAGCAACTAAAACGTTGGTATCTACACCAACTATAACAACAAAAACGATCAGTCCAACTAGCTTGTCAACTACTGCAAAAACCACTACAACACCTGCAGCAAGCAAATCAACGGATGCTGTTGCAAAGATCGTTCCGTCAAATTTTTACACAACCTCTACAGTTGTTGTAACAAGTCCTACTGTTGCGAGTTCTAAAAGCCCAACCGTTTCAGGCATAAGTGTAACAACGCTTGATGATTTTGTGCCAAAAACTCCGGCACAAGAAAAGGTGAAGGCATTTACAGATAAGTATCCCGATATAAGTTCGGATAGTCTTGATTTTAGAGTGCAAGTGGCAGCATGTAAAAATCCAAAAAATTATGAATTTCCTCATTTATTAAAACTGGGCCCAATAGAAAATATACTACTATTGGATGGTATTACAAGAATTACAGTAGGCGGTAAATTTAAAACCTTGCGTAAGGCATACGAACACAATAAAAAAGTTGTAATTGCCGGGCAAAACGATGCCTTTGTTACAGTAATTTACAAAGGAAAGCGCATTACGTTAGATGATCTGGTAACCATGGGTATTTTTAAATAAAGAACTTGTGAAAACTTTTATCACCTATAAATAGATTTATTAATGGTGTTATCATTTAACATTTTTTTTTAAGAATTCAACTCATTGGGCATTTATTTTAGTCTAAAAACCAGATCGGAAGAGC
>JALHPG010000022.1 GCA_022842625.1 Bacteroidia bacterium
TTTTGAAAAATATTGTTTTTATGGTTATCAACCGTTCTTGGACTAATGGAAAGAATATCACCAATTTCTTTATTTGTCTTTTGCTCACAGATCAGTTTCACGATCTCTATCTCCCTCTCTGTTAAAGATGCTTTTCTAAGCAAATCCGGTGCCTTTAACCCTCCACTATTTCCCTTTATTATAGCTTGCGTTATTTGATCATTGTAATAATAGCCCTTTTTCATTACACAATAAATTGCATCTACAACCGCATCCACACTTTTATCCTTGGGTAAAAATCCATTTGCACCCTTGCTCATTAGATCAAAAATAAACTCCTCATCGGTATGCATTGTAAGAATAATGATCTTTATTCGCGGATATTGTTTTTTTAACAACAATGTGGCTTCGATGCCATTCATTTCTGGCATTTCAATATCCAACAACACAATGTGAGGTGTGTGGCGTTTTAATTGTGTAAGAAGCTCTTTACCGTTTGATGCCTCAAGAACCACCTGCATATCGTCATAATCGCTTAATAAAGAAATAATACCGGCTCTAAACAATTTATGATCATCTACTATCGCAATTTTTATAGTAGCCGGCAGATCTGTCATCTTATTAGTTTTTAAATCTGATCTCATATTGGAGTAATAATTAACACTTTTGCCATTTGGTTGTTTAATATAGAAAAATCGATGGTTGCATTTATTAATTGGGTGCGTGTTAGTATGCTTTTTAATCCTAAACCTGTAGATTGTTCAGACAACTTTTTTATTGCCTCTGTTGTTATGCCAATGCCGTTATGCAAGATGGTCACTATTAGTTTATTGTCTTTAACTTCAATATTTAGCTCTATTAAGTTAGGCTTGCCATGTTTAACAGTATTGTTTAACACTTCTTTTACTAACCTGTATAATTGCAATTCTATCTTTTTATCAAATTCCATATTTTCCTGCACAGTAGAAAATGTAATTTCGCTTGCGCCGGCATAATTTATTTGATTGCATAACTCTTTCATACCTTTTACAAAACCTAATTTCATAAGTGTTGGAGGCATTATATCATTGTAAATTGAACGAACGGTATCTAACGAATCATCAATATTTTTATTGCTGGCAGAAATTATCTCATCAAAAACCGATTGATTATTGATATTCTTTTTCGCTCTACTTAAATTTAATTTTAATACGCTCAGTGTAATACCAATATCATCATGCAAATTAGTTGCAATTTTTACTCGTTCTTGCTCGGCAATTTCAAGAGAGGCTTCTAACAATTTTTTTTGATGTTTATTTTCGGTATCTACTAATTCTGTTTTATGCGCCAACATTCTTTTTTGATAGAGTGCAATAAAAAAAACAATAAAGAGTATCAATACCAATATACCCATTGATGACATGATCACTAAAGTAAAAATATCTATTTGATCCTTGCTTTCCAAAACCCTAAACTTAAAAATACATTATATAATACATTAAAAAAAGCATGAATACTTGCGCGTAATATAATATATTTATTTAAATCGACTCTGGCCATATAATTACCAAAAACAAATAACACAAAATTACCTGAAAAGTAGAACAAAACCGCTGTACATATCCAAAACACAGGTTGCGCGAGTAGATCATCGAAAATTAAATTTTTTAAAACAAAATAAAAAAAGAAGAGTGTATAAACCACAAGTGTAAATGATTCTACAGAAAGCGAAAAATTATCCGTTGAGTTTAAACCGTTTATTTTATAATCTAAATAAGATAAAATACCAAAGAGCGGCATTAAACTATAAATGATAAGCGGGTTAAAATATTTTTTAAAAAATAACGCAAAAAAACAGCTTAATAAACAAAACTCTACAATGGTAAAAACATGAAGGACCTCGTTGGCATTTCTTCCAATTTCAATATAAATATTAGTCAATACTTCAACACTTACATTTACAATAACTAATACAAAAACAGGAATTAAATACGCTTTAATTTTTTTAAAATAAATCAAAGCTACCAAAAATGGGAGCGCAGATATATATGTAGAAATAAGATCTAATACCCAAGTATCCATAAATAAAAAAAGACGGCTATTGCCGTCTTTAAAAATACAAAAAAGAACTGTTTATAAACCATTTAACGGATTACCACCTCCACAATTAGGAGGACAAGGCTTAGAGCGCTCCGCAAGTAAACCTTCAAAAAGGTCACTCTCATCAGACTTAGCACCAACAATTATTAATTGTTTGTTGCCACTTGCATCTAATGCGTAGTAAATTCTAATTCCTACACAGTTAGTTTGGTTTAAAATTGCCTCAATGGCATTTTTACCATAAAAATGTCCTAATGGCGCAGGAGGATCTGTAGCGCGAAAATTGGCGGTCCATTCTGCTGCGGTAGTAAGCGCAATCGTGTGATCTTCTTTTCCTGTAAAACTCATAAGTACATGTTTTTTTAGTTAATAATAATTTACGTTCACAATTTACTAAATCTGCTAAATATTCACGAAAAATCTGCAAACATGTGCGGAAATTAACTAGTTGATTATTATAACTTTAACCGTTTTTTAACAAATAAAAATGAGTATAATTACCTACCTTTTATAGGTAATTATACCTATAATAAAGTTAGGTAGAATTGCCGATTGCGCCAGATCTTTTAATGTTAGAACTTAGCATTATGCAAAATGTACGTACAAAAGCAACCAAGATCAATTTAAATGATAAGGACTCAATAAAAGTGTGGAGTCAGATCTTATGCTGCGAAGAAAAAGATCTCATTCACGCAATAATGGTAATTGGAAATTCTTTACAAATGGTTGACGACTTTTTGATACTGAACCGTAAGAAAAAAACACAATAGTTTTTTTTGTTCAAATAAAATATTTTTTGAGATAAGTAATGCAAGGACTTTTAGTCTTTGCATTTTTTTTGATTCTAAAATTATCAGATCAGGATTTCATTGTTAACCAAATAACTTTAAAACAACAATTGGTTCACCGACCAAGCCTCCGGTTTAGCATTAAACAAAGCCTTTGTTGAAGTCCAAACACCGTTAAATAATTCAGAGTTACGATAATTATTTAAATGCTCCTCGCTTTGCCATAAACTGTAAGTAAAAAATATAGTTGGGTTATTTACATCCTGTAATAATTCAACATGCTCGCAACCTTCAAAGCCTTTTATTTTTGTCCAATTCGTTTCAAAAATAGTTTTAAAAGCCTCAACATTCTCCGGCTTAAAACTCATTTTTACAATACGCTTAATCATAAAATTCTATTATTAAATTAAAATCAAACTTAGTGCCAATATCTCTTGGACAAAGCATATTCAAAGCACTTTTACCATTTACCGCCACTTCTAAATTTCCAAAACTATTAAATAACACTAATGGTTGGCCTTGCTTTACCTCATCGTAAGTGTCTACAATTTTATTAATGCGAGTGCCCGGTAAAGTGATACTAAAATTACGTTTGCCAACTACCTCATTAAATTGCTGCTCGGTAATGTTGGTAATAATGTTTCCAAAATCATCTACATAAATGCCTTTGCCGCGTAAAATATTTCCGGTTACAAAACTCTCAAACTGAAAGGCTTTGTAATAATCGGTTGTAAGCATTCCTATATCTTCCACTTTATTTGTTTTGGCAATATGAATTGCCACATCAACAAATATATCCTTCAAAAAAAAGTGATGCTTTGCTTTTCCATCGTAATACAATTGGTAAATAGGTTCGTTGTAATTAGAATCGATCAAAGAAAACAAACCGTTATCAGGACAAATAATATACTGCCCTTTGTATTTTGAAATTAAGTAGCGCGTATTATCAATGTTATTTTGTTTATTGGAGTTGCCACTATCTACAATAAATTTTACAGCCATTAAATGAATGGTGTTTTCGGGAAAATAGGGTAAAGCATTTTTTAAAATAAATGCTGCATCAGAAATAGTATTGTCTTTTATATCGCAACTCAGATCAATAATTTTTACATCAGATAATTGCGTAATAAGTTTAGCCTTAACAATTGCTAAGTAAGGGTCGCGATACCCCAGATCGGTTGTTAAAGTGACAATACTCATTTGTTCAAAAGTAATTATTATTTAAAGGGCTAAATTTTTTAAACTTGAAGAGAGATTAACAAGTTTATAAACAATATACGCACTTAAATGTATAGTACTATATGAATGAAAAAATTATAACCCTTGATAGCGTTGAGCCGGTTGAGATCTATGGGGTAAATGATGTGAAACTGAACATTATTAAAAAATATTTCCCGAAACTAAAATTAATTGCCCGCGGTTACTCATTAAAAGTTATGGGCGACAGCAATGAAATTACCCGTTTTGAAAAAAAATTAGAGCTAATGGTAGATCATTACCATAAAAGCGGAATACTCACCGATACTGTAATCGAGCGTCTTTTAGGACAAACAGGAGATAATTTGGTAGAAGCAAAAGATGATGCTGCCAATAGCGATATTATTTTGTTTGGTAATAACGGTTTGGTGATAAAAGCTAAAACCGAAAACCAGCGCAAAATGATAAATGCCATTGTAAAAAACGACATGTTGTTTGCAATTGGGCCTGCAGGAACCGGAAAAACATATACAGCAGTGGCTTTAGCCATAAAAGCTTTAAAGAACAAAGAGGTAAAACGTATTATTTTAACGCGCCCCGCAGTGGAGGCCGGTGAAAACTTAGGTTTTTTGCCGGGAGACTTAAAAGAAAAACTAGACCCCTACATGCAACCGCTATACGATGCCTTAACGGATATGGTGCCGGGCGATAAATTAAATCAATACATAGAGAACAGAATAATACAAATTGCACCTTTAGCATTTATGCGGGGAAGAACCTTAGATAACGCGTTTGTTATTTTAGATGAGGCACAAAATACTACCGAAAGCCAAATGAAAATGTTTTTAACGCGTATGGGCTCTAACGCCAAGTTTATTGTTACAGGCGATGTAACGCAAATAGACTTACCGAGCAAGCAACCCAGCGGCTTAGTGCAAGCGGTGCGTTATTTAAAAAAGGTTGAAGGAATAAGCATTATTGAATTGGATAATACAGATGTTATTCGCCATAAACTGGTAAAAGCAATTATAGAAAGCTACGAGAACAATAAATAGGGTTCCCACAAAAAGGATAACAAACAGAGCAAGTTGTTTGGCTACGTCTAGGATGGTGCGGTGGTAAATGACGATTTGGTGCGAACCCGAATTTTTCGTTAAATGGGTAATGGGTTTAGGCATCGCAACGAAAAATTTAGGTTGGCAAATCGTCTTGATTTCTTTTGTTACTTTTCTTCATCAAGGAAGAAAAGTTAAAGAAAAAAAACCTCATCGAACTCATTTGAAAAACGAGATACTAATCATCTTTAACTGAACCCTAAATAAAATGCATAAAAAAAGGGACTTTAATAATCCCTTTTCTATTTTAAATCTAGAACATCAATTTTTTTGTCACTTTTGGCGCAGGGCAAATGTGTTGTTCACATTTGAGCCAGCTTGTGTGAAGGATATTTAGTAATGCAGCGCGCAGGCTGGCTCAATGCTTTGCATTGCCCTCTTTCGCGACTTAGATGCAGCGAAAGAGAAACCGTTGCCTGTCTAAGCTCTTTTCTGCCTGCTAATTACTCTAAACGCATTGCTTAGACAGCAACTATCTCTGCAAAAAATCAAAATAGCATTACGTTGAAAAACTTAACCCTATAAAATTTATTTTATTATTTGGCTTTTTGGTATTCGACAAAAATCATTTCTCCTATCTTTCGTCGCTAATTTGATCGGGCTTAAAACCCTTGGTATCAAAAACAAACATTGGGTCTGCAATTTCTAAATTTGGTTTTAATGTTTTAATATCATAAACATTTTGTCCACCATCTTTCATTAACATCACTAATTTTACTATCTGCTTTTTTGTTTTGTCAACATAAATTTTAGCAGTATGAAATTTTTTCTTTTCTGGTTTTACCGAAGGATAAAGATCAATTACATGACAAGTGGCAGTGCCAACTTTTTCTTCTTTATCATATTTAAATTTATAACCCGTTTCGTAAATAGTAAAAATCTTACTTGGGTTTAACTGATCTTCGTTTTCGGCCTCAAAATTCTTAATAGTAACTTCTTTAGCATCTTTACTGTAATTCCACAATGTTTTACCATCGCAAACAATCGTATTTCCCGGAATGTCTAATTTAAATTTATTACCCTTAATTAAAACTTTACCCGCTTGTTTTTCAACCTGCTTTTTTTCTTTATTTAAAATTGTAAAAACATAATCTGCCGTAATGGTTTTATAGGCTTTAGTAGTTTTACTTAGATCGTCTAAAATAGCTTTTGCTTTTGGATCCTGATCTTGAGCGCTTATTAAAAAAGAAACGCAAACAAATAATAAACTGAATAAATTCTTCATAATATAGGGTAGTGCAAATTTAATACCAAATAGACATCAAAGATGCATAAAAGGTTTAAAATGGGACTAACGATTTCTTAATTTTTGTAAAATTTCTTCTAATTGCGCCATGTCTTTTACCAGCACATCCCTTGCCTTACTGCCTTCAAAGCCTCCTATCACTCCGGCGGCTTCCAATTGGTCAACTATCCTTCCGGCCCGATTATAGCCCAATTTTAACTTTCTTTGTAAGAATGAGGCACTTCCCTGCTGAAACTGAACCACTAATTTAGCAGCCTCGTCAAACATTTTGTCGCGCTCACTCAGATCAACCTCTCCTACTCCATCTCCGCCATCTTCGCCCACATATTCCGGCAATAAAAAGGCACTTGGATAGGCACGCTGATTACCAATAAACTCGGTTATTTTCTCCACTTCAGGTGTATCTACAAACGCACATTGAATACGAATAAGGTCATTACCGGTGCTTAATAACATATCTCCGCGGCCAATTAATTGGTCTGCTCCACCGGAATCCAAAATGGTTCTACTGTCAATTTTACTAGTTACTCTAAAGGCGATACGCGCCGGGAAATTGGCTTTAATGGTACCGGTAATAATATTTACAGACGGACGCTGGGTGGCAATAATTAAATGTATACCAATTGCTCTGGCTAACTGTGCCAAACGCGCAATAGGAGTTTCTACTTCTTTGCCGGCTGTCATGATCAGATCGGCAAACTCATCCACAACTAAAACAATGTATGGTAAATATTTATGCCCGTCGTTTGGATTTAATTTACGATTAACAAACTTGGTGTTATACTCTTTTATGTTACGCACCTGCGCATCTTGCAACAAGGCATAACGGTTATCCATTTCAATACACATGGAGTTAAGGGTATGGATAACCTTTGTATTATCAGTAATAATAGCATCTTCAGAATTTGGAAGCTTTGCTAAAAAGTGACGTTCAATTTTATTGAATAAGGTTAGCTCCACTTTTTTAGGATCAACCAAAACAAATTTTACTTGCGCCGGATGTTTTTTGTAAAGTAAAGAAACCAACACAGCATTTAATCCAACCGATTTACCTTGCCCTGTAGCACCCGCCATTAAAAGGTGAGGCATTTTTGCAAGATCGGCAATAAAAATTTCGTTACTAATAGTTTTACCTAAAGCAATAGGCAATTCGAATTGTGAATTATGAAATTTTTCGGATGCCAAAATGTTTTTCATTGGCACCATCTCGGGATTTAAATTTGGCACCTCAATACCAATTGTACCTTTACCCGGAATTGGCGCGATGATACGAATACCCAAGGCAGCTAAACTTAAAGCAATATCATCTTCTAAGTTTTTTATTTTACTGATACGAACGCCCGCAGCAGGAACAATTTCGTATAAGGTAACCGTTGGCCCAACAGTTGCAGTAATAGAAGCTATTTCTATTCCGTAATTTTTTAATGTGCTTAAAATTCTATTTTTATTTGCAACTAATTCCTCTTGATTGACTTTTGTTCCGGTATTTCCGTAATCATTTAACAAGTCGAAACTCGGGAATTGATATGAGCCCAAATCTAAGGTTGGATCATACTCACCAAATTCTTCAACCAATTTAGCGGCTCTGTTCTCCTCTTCTTTTACAATTGGCTCCTCCACAATTTCCTTGATTTCAAATTCCGGTTCACCATTTTTTACAATTACTTCTGCAGTATTTATAATTGGCTCTTCAATTTCCTCTAACACCGGCTCCGGTAATATTTCCGCTACCGCTTCTTCCTTAATTGGCTCAATAACTTCAAAAATTACTTCTTCATTTGGCTTCTCTTCTTTACCTTTTATTTCAAAATTTAAAAGCTCTGCCTCTTCTTCAGGAGATAGTTTTGGTTCTTTTATTTCATTAAAGGCTGAATTAAAATCTTTTGTTTCAGTTTTTATTTCCGTTTCTAATTCTGCCTGAATTTGTTCATCTTCATGTATTACAGGTTTTGTTGGTAGCTTAAACGAAAGATTGATGATCAATACTAAAAAGGTTAGCATCGAAAAAGCCAGCAATGCAATTAGACCAATACTTCCAACAAAATTTGAAATTTGACTATTGATAAAATATCCAAAACCGCCTCCCATGTAAAATAAACTTTCAGAAAAAACAAACGAAAGTACAAGCGAACTCCACACTATTAAAAAAAGCCATTTAGCATTAAAGGAACCAATGTTGATCAGTTTTTTTTGTACCACTTTTTGTAAACCATACATAAAAAAAACCGGAACCAAAACGAAGGACGCCGCTCCAAAACCTTTATACATAAACCAATGCGAAACTAATGCGCCGGCTTTACCCAACCAATTTTTTACTTTTGTTTCTGGAGAAAAAAGATCATGAGAATTACCTAACACTTTATCTTGATCAACTTGCCAGCTAAAAAAATACGATACAAATGCAATTGCTAAATAGGCCGAAAATAAAATTAAAATTAAACCAACAATTTTTTGAGTGCGCTCGTTAAAATAAAATGTTTGAAATTGTTGAACACGCTGCATTAAAGGTACTTTATCCTTATTTGCCTTTACAGACTCCTGCTTTTCCTTTTCGGTTGTTGTTTTTGGCGTTGCCTTTGGTTTGCTTTTTACGCTCTCGGTTTTTTTCTTTTCAATAACAGGCGCATAATCTTCAATAGCGTTATTACCTACCTCCTCTACTTCATTTTCAAGATTATTTTTTGGTCGAAATTTATTCCGTTTTTCTGCGCTCATTATCCTTTAAAAGTAAGTGAAAGCCTTATGACTTAAAGGGTTATATGGCCAATGTTTTTAACTATAAATTGTTAATCAAATATTAGACATTTTAGTGTTATTTATTTGTATAATTGATGTAAATGAAGAAACTATTTACACTATTTTTTTTAGTCACTATTGGCCAAATATATTGCCAAACGATAGACAGTGCTTGGGTAACAAAGAATTATACCAAGCTTGAAACTTTAATACCCATGCGTGATGGCACAAAACTATTTACTTGCATTTATGCCCCAAAAAATACAGGAACCGAAACTCATCCCATTTTAATGATGCGCACACCCTACTCTTGCTCACCATATGGTAAAGACCAGTTTTCTTCTAGGCTCTATGCTACAAACTGGTCAAATTACATTAAAGAAAACTACATTATTGTAATGCAGGATGTACGCGGAAAATACATGAGCGAGGGTGAATTTATGGATGTTAGACCTTTTATTGAGAACAAAAAAGGCAAACAATTTGATGAAGCAAGCGATTCATATGATGCAATTGACTGGTTGGTAAAGAATGTTCCAAAAAATAATGGCAATGTGGGCGTTTTTGGAATTTCATACCCCGGATTTTACAGTACCATGGCGGCATTAAGTAATCACCCGGCTTTAAAAGCGGTTAGTCCGCAGGCGCCGGTTACCGATTGGTTTATAGGCGATGATTTTCATCACAATGGTGCGTTTGCTTTAATGGATGGATTTAGTTTTTACTCTTCCTTTGGTAAACCTCGACCAAAACCTACAACAAGAGGCGCAAAGGGATTTTCATTTCCCGAAAAAGATAATTACAGTTTTTATTTAAAACAAGGCGCATTAAAAAACTACAAAAAATTAATGGGTGACAGTATTGCTTTTTGGAACGAAATGATGGATCACCCTAACTTGGATGATTGGTGGAAGGCAAGAAATGCAAGGGTTGGCTGTAAAGAGGTAAAACCTGCTATGCTAACAGTTGGAGGAACATTTGACGCTGAAGATTGTTACGGAGCTTGGAATTTATACAAAGCTATTGAAAAACAATCACCTAAAACAAACAACAAATTGGTGATGGGTCCTTGGGTGCATGGTGGCTGGCATCGCGGGGAAGGCACTCATTTAGGAAATGTTAGATTTGGAAGTAAAACAGCCGAGTATTATCAAAAAAATATTGAGCTGCCTTTTTTTGAATCACATTTAAGAAATAAAGGGTCTGATAAACAAATTGCAGAGGCAACCATCTTTTTTAGCGGCGAAAATAATTGGAAAAATTTAGAAAGCTGGCCGCCCTCAAACACCGAGAACAAAACCGTTTATTTAGATCAAAATCAAAAATTATCTTTTGATAAACCAAATGCAAACAATTCTTTTTCAAAATACACAAGCGATCCAAACAAACCTGTGCCTTATACCGAAGATGTGCATTCGCATAGAACGCGAGAATACATGGATGACGACCAGCGTTTTGCAGCAAGAAGAACAGACGTTTTAGTTTTTGAAACAGGCAACTTAACAGAAGATATAACATTAGCAGGAACTGTAATCGCAGATCTTAAAGTAAGCCTTTCTACAAGTGATGCTGACTTTGTAGTTAAGATCATTGATGTTTTTCCGGATAATTTCATTTACGATACAAACTACTGTTGCCAAGATAAAAATTGGAAGCAGGTGGAAATGGCCGGTTACCAGATGTTAGTGCGTGGCGAAATAATGAGAGCAAGATTTAGGAACAGTTTTGAAAAACCGGAAGCTTTTACACCAAATAAAATTGAAACTGTAAAACTTGAACTACCGGATGTTGCACATACTTTTAAAAAAGGGCATAAATTAATGATACAAATACAAAGCTCTTGGTTTCCGTTATTTGACAGAAACCCACAACAATTTGTGGACATTTATAAATGTGACGATAAAGATTTTATTTCGAGTGACATTAAGGTGTTTCATCAAGCTGATGCGGCCTCGGGTATTGTTTTACCAATTCTAAAAAAATAGCCGTAACTTTATTGTATGGCTCAACAAATTGGTGTTTACGCTTTACTTGCAGTAGCAATTATTTTTTTAGGCTTTAAATTATTTAAGCCAAAAAAAGAGAATTGTGATAAAGATTGTAATTGTAAGTAATTATAATTCTTAAAAATTTAAATTGATATTTAAATTATGAAAATATTTTCGGCAGAACAGCTCAAGCAAATAGATGAAGAAACAATTGCAACTGAACCTATAAGTTCAATAGACCTAATGGAACGCGCCGCAATGGCATGCACCAAACGTATCATGAAACTGATACATATGGAAGATGAGCTGATCATTTTTTGCGGTAAAGGAAATAATGGTGGCGACGGTTTAGCGATCACACGTTTATTATTAGAGAGAGGGTTTATTTGCCACGCATACATCGTTAATTACACAGATAAATTTAGTGCGGATGCAGAAACTAATTACAATAAATTAAAAGCAGTTTATACAACAAGTTATTCTGAAATAAATTCTTTAGCCGACCTAAAGGAAAAAATAACAAGTAAAAAATACATTGTAATAGATGCATTACTTGGAACCGGGTTAAACAAGCCTATTGACGGCCTTTTAAAGGAGGTTGTTACATTTATTAACGCCAACTTTATTAGAACAATTAGTATTGATGTACCAAGCGGATTATTTATAGATAAATCGTGTAATGGAAATGAAAATATTGTTTGTTCAACATTAACCTTAACCTTTCAATTTCCTAAACTGGCATTTTTATTTCCGGAAAATAAAAAATACGTTCCTGAATTTGAGGTGTTAGATATTGGAATAAGTTTTGAAACCATAAGTAAACATTCTACCAATTATTATTATACCACTAAACAAGATGTTTCATCTTTTTTAAAACCACGCAATAAATTCTCGCATAAGGGAGATTACGGACACGCTTTGTTATTAGCCGGAAGCAAAGGAAAAAGTGGTGCAGCAATAATTAGCTCCAAAGCATGTTTACGAAGTGGCGCAGGATTATTAACACTGCATTCGAATAAAAGTACGGTTGATGCTTTACTGAATCACTTACCGGAAGCTATGTCGATAGAAGATAGTAACAGTGATTATATTACAGAAATAGACAAGCCTGAAAAATATGATGCTATTGGTTTTGGCCCCGGAATTGGAACAGAAGAAGAGACGCAAACTGTATTAAAAAAAATATGTCAGTACTATACCGGTAAATTAATTATTGATGCCGATGGTTTAAATATACTTTCTGAAAACAAAACTTGGTTAGATTTTTTACCGCCTGAAACAATACTGACGCCACACCCAAAAGAATTTGAAAGACTGGTTGGCAAACAGGATAATGATTTTGAAAAAATAAAAGCGCTAAAACAGTTTTGCTTAAAATATTTTTGCATTGTTGTTTTAAAAGGAGCTCACTCTGCAATTGCTTTCCCTGACGGCACTGTATTTTTTAATTCGAGCGGCAACCCCGGACTAGCAAAGGGTGGCAGTGGCGATGGTTTAACCGGTATTATTTTAGGATTGTTGGCTAGAGGCTATAGTGCTCCAAAAGCTGCTTTAATTGGCACATTTGTTCATGGCTATGCCGCCGATCTTTGTTTAAAGAAAAAAAGCATGGAGAGTCTTTTAATTAGCGACGTGATAGAAGAATTACCAGAAGCCTTTAAAAAATTAGAGGAGTAAAGTATTTCAAATCTTTATGCATTGATTAACCAAACCAAATAGTGCTATCAAATCAAGTTTCAAGCAACCCAAAATTGTAAGATAATTCGAAGAAAATTTATTTTAGAATGTAATAAATGTTAGTTAACCATTTTGCTGTGTCTTTTTGCAGCGTTGGATCTGTAACATATTCTTCTATAACGAATGAATAGGATAGATTATTCGCTTTCAAATATTCATCCATCGCATAGTGAGCATCAATACTTTTTTCAGGGGCTCCATAATACGGCACACTTAACACTTTTGTTGCCGGGATAGAATATTTTTCCCAACCTTTTAACTCAAAACCTTTTGGAACACACATTGCAGCCACACATTCGGTTGCCATTGTTTTTTCATCCCACGAATATAAAATTCCACAGGGCGACATTGGTGATTTCACTTTCTCGTTCTCTAATTGAAGCCACATCTTAGGCCAGTTCTCTCCAAAAAAAGCGCCCAATTTAGAACCATCTAATTTTGTGCGTTTGGTTCCATAAAACGTTTTTTCTTCCCAGGCAACTTCTTTAATTTCATAATTGGCACTAGCAACATCTTCTTTCATACTCTCTAACTTCACTTTCAACTTCGATAAACCTTTTTCATAATCAGCACCAAGCATTTTATCCATATTCATAAATAACATCATTGGTCGGCCAAAAAAACCAACTTCAAATATCATTCCCCAAGTTACATCTGTTGCAGTTGGTTGCTCTTTAATAATAAAATATGCTCTAGAATCACCCATTCCTTCAAAAGTTAAACGTTGCACCAAACTATCTTCAGTTTTTGAAACAATTTCCATTTCACCACTTCCAACTTCTTTGTTTCCTTGCCAAGAATAGAAATGACCAATCTCTCCGGGATTACCTTTGTATGTAGTTTTCATAGCAGAATCTTTTTCAGTCCAAGGACTCCACTCATCATGAAAATATTTAAAATCGCCTAAAATTGATTTAACTAAAATCGTTGGCTTTTTAATAGAAACGCTGCGTTCTACTTTTATCTCTTTAGGTCCAAACATTGCCAAAACAAGATAAACTAATAATAATGCGATAATAACGTATAAAATTTTTTTCATGTTTTATTTTTTTCAGTATAAAAATAAGACTTTTTAGATTACAACAAAAACATTTGTTCGAATGAGATTAATTCTCGTCTTTATTTTTTTCCTTATAAATAAAATTGATCTTAATCTCGTTTGGAGGAGATATCAATCCTGCTTCATCATTTTCAACAAAGGTCTCAGGAAAAATTGTCTCCTCTTCGTCATCTTCATCATCCCAATGGTAAACACGGCGTTGAGGCCCTTCTTTGCGATAATTAAATGCTACTAAAATACCGGCTAATGCACCAAATAAATGTCCTTCCCAACTTATCTCTGTTTTTAAAGGAAAAATACCCCACATAATACTGCCATATAAAAAAACAACCAGTGCAGAAACCACCATTAAACGCAAATGTTTTCTAAAAACACCACTAAAAAATAAAAAAGTTGCCAAGCCGTATATTAATGTGCTTGCACCAATGTGATAAACTGGATGCTGGTCTCCATTTCTCCCGCCTAACCAAAGCCAAATTCCACTAATAAGCCAGATCCAAATAAAAGTTGCTTTGGCAATTTTTTTATAAAAATAAAAAAGCATCATTCCCAAGATTAAAATAGGAAAAGAATTGGAGGTAATATGATCAAGATCGCTATGGATAAATACTGAAGTAACAACGCCAATCAAACCTTTAAAAGTGCGAGGAAGAATTCCGAATTGAACAAAATTTAGATCATAAACGCGTTCAATAATAAAAACGATCCAGATACCTATTAAAAAAAGTAATGGATAGAAGATGGAATTTATAATTTGTTTTGCTAAATAATTTTTCATCCTTTTTTTACTAGTGTGCAAAGGGCACCTAGCTTATATATAAATAATTTATACAATTATATTACATATTAAAATTGCGAAAAATAAAACTAGAATAAGGTTAAAAAAAATTAAGAAGCAGAAATTAATACTAAAATTTAACCACAGGTACTAAAATACGAGTTTGCCATTCTGCAGGATCTGCTTCAACTGTAGGGTCGGTAAGGTAAAATTCACGCATTGGTCCAATTTGCTTAAGACGATTTGCCGTACTATATTCTCTTATTTTAGTGTATGCCGAAAACAAGTTTTGATAGGGTCCGAAATAATTAAAGATCAACATTTCTGAAGTTTCTAATACAACTATTTTACAAACTTTAGGTTGCTTATTTGGTAGTTCTTTAATTGGTAAAACGCATTCAAAAACAAAATTACTGGTATCGTTGGTGTAAGTGATCATTCCCGGAGAACCATTAAGCGTGGCACCAATTGCATTCATCTCTTCTTCAAGAACAGAAAAAGCTTTAGCAACCTTAAAAGAAACATCTTTCATGGGAGCTGAATCCATTTTGCAGATAGTTAGCATTTCGCCAATATTCACAACACCAACAAAACCGGGTTCATTGCTTACTTTACTAAGATCTATTGGGTTATTTTTAGTGTTTGGGATCGAATCGTTTTTCGGTTTATCAGACAATTGCGATTCATCGGAGTTACCGCAAGAAAAAAACACTGCAGTAACACTTACAAATAAAATAAATCTAAAAAAAGACGACTTCATTTTAAAATTAATTTGTTTTACCCGGATAAACTTTTAACGCTGCCTCTAAACAAGCAATTGCATTTTTAAGATCTTCGATCTTTAACACATATGCTATGCGTACCTCATCAATTCCGGCACCGGCTGTTGAATAAAAACCTGTAGCAGGAGCAAGCATCACTGTTTGTGAGTTTAAACTAAAATCTTCTAACAACCATTGGCAAAATTTATCTGCATTGTCAATTGGTAATTTGGCGATACAATAAAAAGCACCACTAGGCTTAGGACAAAAAACACCGTTTATCTTATTTAGCGATTCAATAACAAAATCTCTTCTTGCAATGTATTCTGTTTTTACTTCTGCGAAATAACTTTTTGGAGTATCTAATGCTGCTTCGGCACCAATTTGCCCGTAACTTGGCGGACTTAAACGCGCTTGTGCAAATTTTAATGCAGAAGCCATTACTTCTTTGTTTTTGGTTATCATGGCACCAATTCTTGCGCCACAAGCGCTATAACGCTTACTGATAGAATCTAATAATATTACATTGTTCTCGATACCATCTAAGTGCATAACACTTATATACTCTTTATCATCGTAACAAAACTCACGGTAAACCTCATCACTTAACAAAAACAGATCATATTTTTTTACAAGATCACGTAATGCCTCTAACTCTGCCTTTGTATACAAATAACCAGTTGGGTTACCCGGATTACAGATCATGATCCCTTTTGTTTTAGGAGTGATCACCTTTTCAAAATCTGCAATTTGAGGTAGAGCAAAACCGGTATCAATAAAACTTCTTACAGGTTTAACCACCACGTCTGCGGCACAGCTAAAACCGTTATAGTTTGCATAAAAAGGCTCTGGAATGATGATCTCATCGCCCGGGTTAAAACAGGTAAGCATGGCAATTTCAATTGCTTCGCTACCACCACAAGTGATAATGATTTCGTTATGATCAAGATCGATGTTATATTCTTTATAATAACCACAGAGCTTCTTACGATAACTTTCGTTTCCCGCACTGTGGCTATATTCTAATACTTTAATATCTGCATTTTTAACTGCGCTTAAAAAAGATGGAGGTGTTTCAATATCGGGTTGACCGATATTTAAATGATAAATTTTTACACCTTTCTTTTTTGCGGCCTCTGCAAACGGCACCAATTTACGTATTGGTGATGCGGGCATAATAGTTGCTTTTGTAGAAATTTTCGGCATTTCTTAAAGAGTTATAGTTCTATTAATCTCTGAATTTACTTTTTCCAAATGTTTTTTTCTTTTCTCCACTTCCGCTGCTTGAATCGCTGCTACGGTTAAAAGATCTTTTCTCTCCACCGCCACTGTTCGAATCACTGCTGCGACCAAAAGATCTTTTCTCTCCACTTCCGCTGCTTTTTTCGCCACCGCGGCTAAAAGAACCTCTTTCTGAATTTCCGCCAAAGCTAGATGAACTTCTTGGGCGTTTAAATCCGCCTTCGCGTCTTTCGCCACCCTTGTAGCCGCCACCGCCGCCGCCGCTTTTGTAGCCACCGCCACCACCACGTCTCTCACCACCACCGCGTCTTTCGCCATCTCCACCACCATCTTTCATTCTGCGGTTACTAACTTCAAAAGATACTTTACGGTTATTAAACTCAATATCTTTTGCGTTTAAAGCTAAAAACTCATCTACTAATTTACTTTCTGTTTCGAAGAAAGAAAAACTGCTTTTAACATCAATATTAAAGATCATTCTAGGTTGGGTTTTTACACTGTCCGCCAAGAAATCCTTTAAACTATTTACATTAAAACCATCCATCATACCCATGTTAACAAAGAAACGGGTTGTACGACCACCACCAAAAGCACCATCTACAGCACCTTTTACGATGTTAAGATCAGGAGCATTTTGATAATATTCATGGAAACGGTTAAACTCTTCACTGATAAAACGTTTTATTAATTCTTCTTTAGAAAGATCTTTTAACTCTTCATAAATAGCCGGTAAAAAGGTTTCTATCTCATCATCCTTAACTTCAACGTTGTGTAATTTGTGAACCAAATTAAATAATTGTTTTTCGCAAACGTCCGAACCGTTAGGAACATCTTTTTTCTCAAACTTCTTTTTAATGATACGTTCAATATCTTTTATTTTACCGCTGTCTTTTGGTGTAATAATTGCGATCGCAATACCGGATTTTCCAGCACGGGCAGTACGACCGGTACGGTGAGTATAATTCTCAACATCCTCAGGTAAATTATAATTAATAACGTGTGTAACGTCGCTTACATCAATACCACGAGCCGCCACATCTGTAGCAACCAACATTTGTAAAGTATGGCTACGGAAACGCTTCATAACAAAATCACGTTGACTTTGAGAAAGATCGCCATGTAATGCATCAGCACTATAACCATCCTTAATTAATGAGTCGGCCACTTCTTGCGTTTCTGCCTTAGTACGACAAAAAACGATACCAAATATATCCGGATAAAAATCGGCAACACGTTTTAAAGCCAAATATCTATCGCGGCTTTGTACCTGATAATAAATATGCTCTAAATTATCTGCACCTTCATTCTTTTTACCGGTACTAATTTCTACCGGATTGGTCATGTAATTTTTAGAGATCCTTTCTACCTCTCTAGGCATTGTAGCACTAAATAACCAAGTGTTTTTTTCTTTTGGCGTTTCTTTTAAGATAATATCCAAATCATCTTTAAAACCCATATTCAACATCTCATCAGCCTCGTCTAACACAACAAATCTAACGGTATTTAAATTGATCACTCTACGTTCGATCATGTCGATCAAACGACCCGGAGTTGCAACAACCACCTGAACGCCACGTTTAATATCTTTTATTTGTCCGTCAATTCTTGCGCCACCATAAATAGCAGTAGCTGCAAAACCTCTTAAATACTTACTGTAGTTTTTAATATCGTTTGTTATTTGAACACACAATTCGCGTGTTGGCGCTAAGATCAGAGCCTGAACTGTTTTATTATCACAATTTACTGCATTTAAAATAGGTAAACCAAATGCTGCAGTTTTACCTGTTCCGGTTTGCGCTAAGGCTACAAGATCTGTATCTTGCTTTGCTAATAATGGTATTGTTTGTTGTTGGATAGGAGTTGGGGTAGTAAACCCTAAATCGGTAACAGCTTTTAAAAGGTCGTCGTTAAGACCTATTTCTTGAAAAGTCATTTTAATTGTTTTAATTTATACATTAACTGCTAAAAACACCCCGCAGTTAATGCACCGTGCCAACAAAAATGGCGGGAGGATTTTTAAGACGGAGCGAAGGTAGGCTATTTTATCCTAATAAAAAAGTTATTACAACTTTTTAACCAAATAATCGACGGAAATTCATATTTTTGCGACGCAACTTATGAATCATCATTACGCAATAATAATGGCAGGCGGTGTAGGCACAAGATTTTGGCCTATGAGCACAACGCAGCATCCTAAACAATTTTTAGACATATTGGGTACCGGCAGTACTTTGCTGCAGGACACTTATAAACGTATGCTTAAGGTTTGTAAAAAAGAAAACATTTACATTGTAACCAGCAATTCATATGAAGAATTGGTTGCTGAACAATTACCAAGTTTGCCAAAAGAAAACATTTTATGCGAACCATCGCGAAGAAATACAGCGCCATGCGTAGCTTATGCCTCATATAAAATACACAAGCGCGACCCAAAAGCAATTACTGTTGTTGCACCAAGTGATCATTTAATTAAAAAAGAAGAAACCTTTGTTAAAGCAATTAAATCGTGTTTTGAAAAAGCCGAAAAAGAAGATTGTTTAATTACATTAGGAATAAAACCTACAAGACCGGATACAGGTTACGGCTATATTCAATTTATTGAAAGTGATGTTGTCGAAAAAGATAAACGTATTTATAAAGTAAAAACCTTTACAGAAAAACCCGACCACGATATGGCCGATTTTTTTCTTAAAAGCGGAGATTTTTTATGGAATTCGGGAATTTTTTCATGGAGTACAAAAAGCATCATTAACGCTTTAGAAAAACATGATCCTGAATTAGCGAATGTTTTTAAGGAGGGTTGGGATTTTTATAATACCGATAAAGAAAAATGGTTCATAAAAAACGCTTATAACGATTGCAAAAATATTTCTATTGATTATAGCGTTATGGAAAAAGCCAAGAATGTTTATGTACGATCTAGCATTTTTGGATGGAGCGATTTGGGCACCTGGGGCAGTTTATACACACACATTCCTAAAGACAAAAAACACAACGCCTTAGTAGGCAAGAATATTATTACTTACGATTGCAACAATTGTATAGTACAAGTTCCAAAAGATAAACTTGTTGTGTTACAGGGATTAGAAGATTTTATTGTTGTTGAAAGCGAAGGGGTTTTAATGATCTGTAAAAAACAAGATGAACAGCAAATTCGCAACTTTGTGAACGACGTAAAAGTAAACAAAGGCGAAAAGTTTGTTTAATCCTCTTATTTGTTCTATTTTTAATAGGCAATTATTTTTCTTAGAAACCATCAATTTTTTAATAAAATATTTATTTTTCCTTTTTGTTTATTTAGGATTAAACTCCCTAACCGCGCAGATAAATTCTGATTCTTTACAAAAAGAATTTGCAAATATGCCTGCTGACACAATTACCCTTCAAAAAATAACTGCTTTATACCACGATATTGCTCAAACAAATGCAAGCTCTGCTTTGGTTTGCGCTAAGCTTTTAAAAGAAAAATCTCTCCAACAAAAAAATAAATTATTCATTACCCAAGCTAATCTCATCTTAGGACAAGCATATAATAACACGTCCGATTTCGTTAATGCATCCTTATTCCTTGGCGAAGCAAAAAAAATAGCCGAAGAATTAAATAACAAAAAATTATTATTTTTTATTTACAACACAATTGGCACCATGTATGGCTATACCGACCTTAATGAAAAAGCTCTTGAGAATTTTAATAAGGCTTATGCATTAGGGATTGAATTAAAAATGGGAATCCAAAACGCAAATGTGCTTAATAATATTGGCAGTGTCATCTATCAAACCAGCAATCTCGAACCGGCAAAAGTAAAAAAAGCAAAAGGGTATATTTTAAATGCAATAGAAATCCTCAAATCTTATAATGAAGAAGAGGATATTGCTTCAAAATACACTAATGTTGCTACTATGTATTGTGACATCCACGATTACGATTCAGCCTTATATTATTTGAATCTTTCAAAAAAAATAATTGATCAAAAAAAGTTGCCTGATGATCTGATCGTTTATTATTCTGTTAACGGAAGGATTTGTGCTGATAAAAAAGAAATAGACTCTGCCATAAAATATTACAATCTTTCGCTAATTGAAGCAAAAAAACTAAACAATTTAGAATGGCAATATGAAAATTACCTCAGCCTCTCTGATGCTTATGAAATTAAAGGTGATTTCAAAAACGCTCATGTTTTTTTTGGGAAATATTATTACCTAAAAGATTCGGTTGTCAATCAGGAAAATGTTGCAATTGCTGCTGATCTGCAAAATAAATTTGAAAGAGAAAAAAAAGAAATACAAATTGAAAAACTTAAGGCAAATGAAGCGAGAAACAAAATTGTCAATTATGCTTTAATTATTGGTTCAGCGCTTATCTTTTTACTTTTACTGATGATCTTTAGCAGATACAGGATCAAGAAAAAATCTGAGACACTTCTTCAAAAACAAAACATTTTGATCTCGCAAAAAAATAAAGACGTTTCGGATAGTATACATTATGCAAAAAAAATACAAGATGCTATTTTACCGGGCGAGGACTTTGCAAAAAAAATATTTTTAAATAGTTTTATTTATTATCAGCCTAAAGATATTGTGAGTGGAGACTTTTACTGGTGCGGAGAAAAAAACAATTTAAAATTTTTTGCAGTTGCTGATTGCACCGGTCACGGTGTTCCGGGAGCCTTAATGAGTATGCTTGGCGGAACGTTTTTAAATGAAATAATTATTACGCGTGGAATTAAAGAGCCTAATATAATATTGGACGAATTAAAAAGATCTATTGTTACATCCCTGAATAAAAATAACGAAATGAATCAAACCGATGGGATGGACATTTCTTTGATAGTATTAGACCCTGCCAAAAACGAAATGGTATATGCCGGCGCAAACAACTCAATTTACATTATTAGAAATAATGAGTTAATTGAACTTAAACCAAACAAACAACCGGTAGGACTTTATTATAAAGACATTACTCCATTCACTTCTCAAAAATTCGCCCTTCAAACAAATGACACTATTTATTTATTTACCGATGGCTTCGCCGATCAATTTGGTGGCGCAAAAGGAAAAAAATATAAATATTCCACTTTTAAATCGCTATTACTTAAAATAAATGGTTTAAGTATGGGTGATCAAAAAAATGAAATTCATAATGAAGCTGTTGTTTGGAAAGGCGATGTTGAACAAACAGATGATGTTTTGATTGTTGGAATAAAATTCTAAATTTACATTGCGATCCAAATTAACATAACTTAACCCTTTTGATTAAATTTGGCATTATGCTTGTTTAATTAAATTAAAATCTAAAAATAAAAAATATATGAAAACACGTTTATTAATTTTATCTAGCTTATTATTTTTAAGCTTAATTACTTTTGGTCAGAACAAAGTAAACTTAGTGGTCTTTGCAGAGGATGGTGATAAATTCTATGCTTATGTTAATGGCATAAAACAAAACAACACTCCCGAGAGTAATGTAAAAGTTACCGGTGTAACACCAAACATTAGTTTACGAATTGAATTTGAAGACAAGGCTTTGCCACAGCTTAAGCAAAACATGGCATTAGAGCCTGGATTTGAGCATACTGCAAAAATAAAACGCGATATGAAAAAACAAATAAAATTACGCTATTTTGGGCAGGTTCCGCTAGAAGAAACTACTACAAGTAATGTACCAACTGTTGAATATCACACTGCAGAGACTACAGATAACGGAACGTCAAATACTGTTAATACAGGTGGAAATAATACCACCGTTACTACTACTTCAACAACAACCCAAATAAATAATGGGTCAAATCCAAACAACACTTCAATAAACGTAAATATGGCAGGTGTAGGTATTAATATGAATGTTAGCGGTATGGATAACGGTACTACAACAACTTCTCAAACTACTTCTTATACTACAACTACCACCTCATCATCATCATCTTCCAATTCTCAACCGGTAAAAAACAACACCGCATCCAACCAACAAGTTGCAACAACAAATGCTGGTTGCAGAAGTGCGATGACACAAAGTAGTTTTGAAACAATGAAAAAATCGGTTGAGTCGAAACCATTTTCTGATACAAAAATGAGTACGGCTAAAATTGCAACAAAAAACAATTGCTTATCGGTTAATCAGGTAAAAGAAATTAGTAAATTGTTTAGCATGGATGAAGATAAATTAGCTTATGCTAAATACGCTTACGATTATTGTGTAGATAAAGGAAATTATTTTCAGGTAAGTGAAGTATTTTCTTTTAGCACTACAACTGATGAATTTAATGAATTCTTAGAAAAACACTAAATATCATATTTATACCAAAAAACAAATGATACCTTTAAAGCCTCCGAAATAACGGAGGCTTTTTTATAAAATAAGATCATGCTAAAAAAAATAACTTTCAAAAAAATAGTAATTATTGTAATTGGCTTACTATTAATTTTTCAATTATTTAGAATTGATAAAACTACTAAGCCTTTAGATACAAAAACCGATTTTATTTCTGTAACACAGGCTAACTCAGAAGTAGCCTCTATTTTAAAAACATCTTGTTACGACTGTCACTCCAATCAACCGGTTTACCCTTGGTACACAAATATTGCTCCTTTATCGTGGTGGATAAAACATCACATAAACGAAGGAAGCGAACATCTTAATTTTTCGGAATGGGGAACCTATAAACTAAAAAGAAAAGATCATAAATTAGAGGAATGTTTAGAGATGATAGAAGAAGGTGAAATGCCAATGACCTCTTACACTTTAATTCACGGTAATGCTAAACTAAACGATGCTCAAAAAACCTTACTAATAAACTGGTTTAAAAGTTCAAGAGATTCATTAAAAGTTCAAAATCCTGAAACAGAACACTAAAATGTCTTCTAAAGCCATTTTAGCTCAAAAACGTCATAATTTCACCTTAAATATTTTGTGCTTCAAACAATATTCATTAATATTGTGTAAGTATTATTAACGTTGCATTTTCTTGCAACCTACAATCAATCAAAAAATTAAAAAAATTAAATTAAGTAATATCATTAATCCTATTTATGTTTCAAGAAATTGATTTAAACGGTAAATCGTTACCGGAACTGAAAGAAATTGCAAAAACTTTATCCATTGATTCTAAAGGTTTAAGTAAAACCGACATCATATCTTCTATCCTCGAAACACAATCAAAATCTGATTCTGTTACCAAAATGAGACCAAGAATTTCAAAACCCGACCATAAGGAAATGAAAGAAAAAAGACCACGCAAAATTGTAAAACTTGATCCGATCATTGAAGAAACGCGACAAGAAACAATAAACGTTCCAACTGAAGAGGAAGAAATTATTGTACAACCAATAATGGAAAAAACCGAAATCGAGTCTGACGAAAAAACGACTGATGAAAGTAGTTCAAATGAAGAAACTGCCATTGAGTCGGAACAAAGCGCTGCTTCGGCCATGCCGCAAGAAGAATTGGAGCCAATTAAAAAACACGAAAAAGTTTACTACAATTTTGACAATATTGTTTTTGCTACAGGCGTGTTAGAGATCATGCCTGATGGCTATGGTTTTTTACGCAGCTCTGATTATGATTATTTAAATTCGCCCGATGATGTTTATGTATCGCAATCACAAATAAAATTATTTGGTTTAAAAACCGGTGACGTTGTAAAAGGTGGTGTTCGTCCTCCTAAAGAAGGCGAAAAATATTTTCCATTAATTAAAGTTGAACAAATTAATGGCCGCGACCCGGGTTTTGTGCGTGACCGCGTGATCTTTGATTACTTAACACCATTATTCCCTAACGAAAAATTAAAACTTACAGGGCATCCTCAAGAAAATATGAGTATGCGTGTGATGGATATGTTTTCACCAATTGGTAAAGGACAGCGTGGTTTAATTGTTGCACAACCAAAAACAGGTAAAACAGTTCTATTAAAAGATGTTGCAAATGCAATTGCCTACAATCACCCAGAAGTATATTTAATTATTTTATTAATTGATGAACGTCCGGAAGAGGTTACAGATATGGCTCGCAGTGTAAAAGCAGAAGTTGTATCAAGCACCTTTGATGAACCGGCTGAAAAGCATGTTAAAATTGCCAACATTGTTTTAGAAAAAGCAAAACGTATGGTTGAGTGCGGCCACGATGTGGTTATTTTATTAGATAGTATTACACGTTTAGCACGTGCATACAATACGGTTTCTCCTGCAAGTGGTAAAGTATTAACCGGTGGTGTTGATGCAAATGCATTACACAAACCAAAACGCTTTTTTGGAGCCGCTCGTAAAATTGAAAATGGTGGATCATTAACTATTTTAGCAACTGCCTTAACAGAAACAGGTTCTAAAATGGATGAAGTTATTTTTGAAGAATTTAAGGGTACCGGTAATATGGAATTACAGTTAGACAGAAAATTATCTAACCGTCGTATCTATCCTGCTATTGATCTTTTATCATCATCAACAAGAAGAGATGATCTTTTAATGGATAAAGAAACCTTAACGCGTTTATGGGTGTTGCGTAAGCATTTGGGCGATATGAATCCACAAGAAGCAATGGAGTTTTTATTAGAAAGATTAAGACGCACTCAAAACAATGAAGAGTTTTTAGCCAGCATGAATGGGTAATAAATTTTAAATTATAAATTCTAAATTTTAAATTTAAAAAGCACTGAATAAACGTGAACAAAAAAGCTTTAATATATGGCTTGGCCTACAGTATAGTAGTTATAGCCTTTAAATTATTTATTTTATTAGGCGGTTATTCGCTAACCTCATTTGGTTTTTACTTTTCAAGTTTAACCAGTGTTTTAATGATCATTCCGTTTTATTATTTAGCCATAAAAAGTGTTAGAGATAAAGATAACAATGGCCTAATTGGCGGGAAAGAAGCCGTACGTATTTGCTTAACTATTTTTGCGGTTGGCGCTGTTATTATAAGTACATATAATTATTTTGAATTTGAAAACAGCGGTAAAGCCATGGCTATCGATTACTATAATAGCGATAAGTTTATGGCCTTTTTAAAATCGCAGGCAAAAATTAAAGCTGAAGATTATCAAAAAATTATTGCCGAACAAATTAAAGCTTCTGAAGTTTCGGGATTTAAAGCTACTACCGGAAAATTATTCTCCTTTATGTTAATAGGCGGAATAAGTGCTTTTATTACTTCTGCAGCGATGAGAAAAGCCAGTAAATAATTGGTACTCGTTTATAAAAATTACCCACTTTGTAACTATAAAAAAGTCGTTAACGATGTTATTAATTGACTTAATTCTAAGGTGAAACTAAGTTTAATGAGATATTAAAGTAATACGACCCGCCTAATTTATTATCCATAATCACCGGGTCCGCTTTATAGTCTACGTTATCAACATTAAACTTATAACCTATACGATAGCCTGCCTGAATACTCATCCAAATAAAATTGTAAATACTAAACTCGTAAGTAAAACGCGGACGTATTTCGCTACGGTGTAATTGCAAATTTTTAAATCCAAAATTATAATCAGTTACCATTGAATTTATGTAATACGAATTACCCTCTAATTCAAAACCAAAAAACAACAAATTACGGGGATTAATTGCATAACGAACATTGGCCCTGGCAGGCAATAACATTTCTATACCCCATTTTTTACTTTTAAAAGTGTAATTATAGAGTATAACAGGAAAATAATTAAGCGCCCCGCCACGATAAGATTGTGTTACTCCAAAACCATACTGCCTTCTATCATTTGGCTTACAACCAAAAATTATGGCTCCACTATATTTTAATCCATTTTCATGAAATTCGTCAATTTTCCCTGCGCTGTTATGGTCAGCAGCTAATTGCAAAATACCAAATAATTTAGAGTTAAATGGCTTATAAATTGTTCCGTTAATTCCATAAGAACGTAAGCCGTTTTTATTCAACACCTCTGATAGCGGCACAAGTTCTTTATTAGAACTCGACTTCACGTATTTGAAGTCTAAATAATTAACACCTAAACTCAAAATCATTTTATTATTTGACACTACCGGAAAATTGGCTGAAAAACGAATTCCATTATTGTATTTTATATTAGCGGTATTTCCCGAAAAAGAACCAATTGTGTCCATTTCAATTGAATTGGCACCAACAAAATCAAAACCAAAAGAAATTAATTTAGACGGACTTAGACCTAAAATCTTTTGTGAGCAATAAATTTTTGATTTATTTGTGGAAGGCACTTCAACAACATCTGCATACATCGAAAAATCTTCTTCCTGCGTTTTTGTTGTATCCAATGTAGTTTGAGATAATCCAATTGAAGAAAAAAACAAAGCAAATAATAATAATCTGAATTTCATATCAATTAATATGTATAAGTATACTAAACTATCCCCCCATCAATTATACCTTACCTAGGGGAACAACAATCATAAAACAGGAAAATCTATTTTTCTTTTAAGACTACTCTTTTCCAATTATCGGTTCTCCCAAATAACTGAACACCGATATATCCTCTAACCTCTAACAAATTATCATCTTTTAAAACAATAACACAATTGTATGTGTTTCCGTTTTCAGGATCGTAAATTGTACCACCGGCATACTCAGCCTTACCTTTGTATGAAAATCCCAATAGATTATTGTAACCTAGCAATGGCACTTCTCTTTTTGTTTCGTCTGGATTATTTTTATCAACTTTTTTATTTCCATCCGGATAGGTTGGTTCTTTTAGCCAAACAATTTTACCGCCAAACTTATCGCCGTACTTGGTTATTTTTACGCGAGCTTTTCCACTACCAACCTCCCAAATACCAATAATTTTATCAGATTCTGCCACCTCGGCAGTTTGTGCGTTTAGTAAACTAAATATCAAAATACTCATTAGTAAAAAAAAGTTTTTTTTCATATTAAATTTAGATTAGATATTGATAGAGTGAATATTTAATTTTTGTAAAGCCACTCAAAAAACTTTAACGTTAATTTCAAATATACAAAAAAGATGTGCAAATCTCAGAGCTAACTTATTTACAATTTAGGTCAGTTTTTCAATTAATTTTTTCAAAAAAATTACCTAAACAACGAGATCCTACCGCTTCTTACAACTTTTTTATCGTTGCCTTTTTCGATGCTTTCAATGCGGTAAACATACATTTCTTCGGGACATAGATTGCCTTTAAAACGGCCATCCCACTTACCATTTACGCTGTTAGAAGTAAACACTGTGTTTTCCCATTTATCCATAATGGTAATTTTAAAATAAGAATATTCACATTGTAATACCGGATAAAAATAATCGTTACGATTATCTTCATTAGGTGTAAAACTATTTGGTATGATCATTTCACAATCACAGGCTTTTAACTTAACGCGCACAGTGTCTGTTTGCTCACCGCAAGCTTTACTCTCGGTTTTTATCCAATAAGTTCCTTCATTAGTAACTGTAATAGAGGGTGAAGTAGACCCTGTATTCCATTGTACTTTTGTGCCCGGACTAACTTTTACATTTAATATTTTATTTTCTTCGCTTAAGCAAAACGACACATCGCTATTAAAAGCAGTTATGGCCCCCGGTAAAATTTTAACGTTAACAGTGTCAATCATTGTGCAACCGAGATTAATAACTTTAACCCAATACCTTCCTGAGTTATCTACTTTTATTTTTTGAGTAGTTTCATCAGTACTCCAAACATAGCGCATGCCGGGATTTTTGGCGTCCAATACCAACCCTTTTCCTTTACATAAAATCGTGTCGCGCAAATTTAATTTTGGTTTTAAATACATCTTAACCACGGTGCTATCAATATAAACGCTTTTTCCTGATACAACTTTTATGTAATATTTTTCGTTAAGGTTTTTTACTTTTATTTTTTTAGTATTATAAATAATACCAATACTTTTTGCTCTCCATTCGGTAGAAGCATTTTTTTCGAACGTTTGTTTTAGTTCAATAATGGCACTATCGCCCATACAAAAACCGGTTGTATCGGGCAACAAGTTTTTTTGCGAGAATGCATTGATCGCGAAAAACAAAAATAAATATGTAATTAAATTTTTAATATTATTGCTCCAGTTCTATTGTTATTTTAGTTCCGTTATCATTTGGATCTATGGTTGACTTATCTACCATAGTTACCTTTTGATCCTTGCCCGTTAATTTAGAATTTATCTCCAAAATAGTTTTGATCGTACTTGTGCCTAACGACTTATGTCCGGTTTTGGCGTGCTCTCTGGCTTTAATCATGCCAATGCCATCATCCTCAATAGTAATTAATAATTTTGATTTCCCTTCTTTCTTAAATGTAACATGCAAAGTACCGTGTGATTGTTTTGGTAAAATACCATGTATGATACAATTTTCTACGTGTGGTTGAATGATCATATTTGGGATCTTAATTTCCGCACCATTTAATTCCGGATCTAAGTTGATCACATAATCGAATTTATTTTTAAAACGTTCTTTCTCTAACTCTAAATAATAAGTGAGGCGAGCTATCTCATCGTTTAGGGTGATATCACTTTGCGAAGCTTTTTCGATGATCATGCGTATTAATCGAGAGAATTTAGCGAGGTACTCACTGGCCTTTAAACTATTATTTGTATTGATGTAGTTTTGAATGGAGGTTAGTGAATTAAAAATAAAATGCGGACTTAATAATGCATTCATAGCCTGATGCTTTAAAAGATTAACCTGTTGTTCTTCTTGCAAACGTTTTGTAGCAATTAATTTCACACGTTTAATCCAAACAAAACTTATGCCACTTATTAATAATAATGCGCCAATAGTGAACAACCAATACATCCATTGTGTTTCGCTTAATTTTACTTCCTTTTTAATTTGCACAATAGCGTTCCGGCTCCAAGAAATATTATCTGCGGAGGCAGATATCTCTATTGTATGCTTCCCTCCTTCAATAGAACCTAATTCAAAGGAGGTATTTTCTATTACTTTCCAATCGCCATTATCTCTTCTATAACGGTAATATTGTTTACTTGGCTTATTAAAGAACGGGCTGTAAAAATAAATGGAGATATCGCTTTGGTTTGAACTTAAAGTAATGGTGTCGCTGGTGGTATTTAAATTTTTTCCATCAACATAAATATAATTTATAACAACCGGTTTTAATACCGGGTCAAAATTTGTGATATCCGATAAGTTGGCAATTGAAATTCCGCGCGCTGTTGAGATACAAACATTTTGTTCATTTAAAGTAATATCGTTTATTGAATTAGAAGGTAATCCGGTTGACTTATTTAAAACTTTTAATGGCTGCAGATCTTTATCACAAATAAACACACCATCTAGGGTTCCTAACCAAATTTGATCGTTAAACATTTTAATTTTTTTAACGCCATTCAATCTCAAATTGCCAACTTGTTGAATTAATTTTTTTGCATGAACATCGGTTATTCCAGCTTCGTGTGCAGCATATAGCTTTCCGTTGATCAAAGCAATATCATTAATTTTATAATTTAACTCAGGGCTAACTACATTGTGATACTTTTTAGTTTTAAAATCATAAATAAAAAACCCGGTGCTGGTGGCAACAAATAATGAATTATCATCTTTTAATAAGGCATTCACCGAAACGCGGTAATCAGGAAATGATATTAATGTATCCAACGTTTTAGAAGCATCGCCATTGCACAACAAAATATTTGCCTGCCAATCGGCCACAATACTTGTGTTGTTAGCTAATGGTAAAAATTGTTTTACAATAATGGGTTTAAAGCGATAAACTTTTTTTGAATCAGAAAAAATTGACGAACTCATATCAAACTGACTTCGTTTAAAATAATAAATAGTATTATTTATCTCGCTAATACCATTGATCGGCTCTGTAATAAATTCGTCGGGGTGCGATAAAATTTTTGTTTGATTACTATTAATATTTAAGCCAAACAAACCGTTGCTGGTTGCGGCAAACAATAAGTTTTGTTTAAAATAAACCTCATTAACATTTAATACTTTGCTTTTGTAATTAAAATTAATTGATTTAAAAAATGGATTTTGTATAAAATAAACGCCATCGCTATAAGTACCTACCCATATGTTTTGCTGTTTATCTTTATAAATACAATTGATCAAAGTAGGCGGTATACCTAAAATATCAAAAACATCATAGGTAATTTCGTTTTGATACAAATACAAATTCTCGTCTGGATAGGAAGTAAACCAAATACGTCCATAATCATCTGAAATGATCTTAGTGATGCTTTTCTCGCCACCTAACTGAAAAGTTATCCCTTTGTTTTTATACTTGGGGGTTATTTCGCTTTCAACTTTATTGTTATTTAAAATAAAAAATTTACCGGCACTGCCAATAATTAATTTACCGTCCTTTGATTGTGCTATAGAATTGATCTTTACATTTTTTAAAACCTCTAATCTTTTTTGGGTTCCGTCTGTAGCATCATATAAGCCATCCGATCTGCCAACCAAAATTTTATTATCAAGAGTTTTAAAAACACAAAACGCTTGATTGATATCATTCTTCTTAGTTTTAAACTCATCCGGCATTTTTTTTCCGGTTGCAAGATCTATAATTACAATTCTAATTTGTGTAGTTAATAAATAGGCGTATTTATCGGTAATAATAAAATTATCGGCTGCGCTCGGGTATTTTAAATTCTTCTCAAAATGATAGCTTTTATTTTTAAGATTAAAATTGGCAATACCTTCATCTCGAATTGATAATTGCAACTCAGAGGCGTTTTTTAAAGAAACATTTAATAAGGCATTACTTTTTAAACTGTCAATATTTAGCTTATCAAACTTATAACCATCATAAAAATAAATTCCGTTTTGAGTGGTAAAATACATTAAACCATTTTGGTGTTGCTCAATATTAAAAATATTAGAATTATTTAACCCTTCTTCACTTCCAAGTTTTTGAAAATTAAAAGAAGGTGTTTGCGCTTTGGCTAAAACCAAAGTTAATGCAAATAAAAAAAACAGATATTTTGTGGTTGATTTTATATTTTAAAATATTAAAGGCTTAATTAAAACTTAAATAGATCAATAAAGCATAAAAATACAAAAAGCCCATAAATGGGCTTAGTATTTGAAAGAAGTTTTAAACTATTTGGGCGAAACAGATTTTGTTTTAATAAATTCAGAAAACTCCTGAATACGCGCTTTACTAACCTGAACGTGAGTTCCGTCGCTTAAGATAACCTCGCCTCCTTCATTATTACTATATTCTTTTACATAGTTAACATTTATAAGAGCCGAACGGTGAATTCTAAAGAAATCGTTTGTTGGCAAAATAGCTTCAAACTCTTTTAAGGTTTTACTGGCAACTATCTTTTTTTGACCATTTAAAAACAGGTTGGTATAGTTGTCGCTTGCCTCTAACCATACAATATCTTTAAAATCAACTAAAGTAAATCCTTTACTATGACTGATCAAAACAATATTTTTGTCGGTTTCGGTTTTATTAGTTGTAACAGCCGGTTTTGCGTCGTAATGCTGAACAACTTTACGAATTGCACCTTGCAGCTCGCTTAACATTAATGGTTTTAATAAATAATCGGTTGCACCTGCTTTAACGGCAGTAATGCCATGCTCGCTGTATGCAGTTAAAAACACTACGCAAAAATCGCGATTGTAAATACCTTCCAGCATCTGAAAGCCATTCATCCCGGGCATATTAATATCTAAAAAAACAACATGTGGCTTTAGTTCCTGAATTTTTAATTTTCCTTCGGGCCCACTGGCAGCTTCGCCAACTACTTCAATTTCGCTGCAATAATTTTGAAGCATACTGCGTGTATTACTTCTGCTATCTTCCTCATCGTCTATTATAACTGCGGTGTATTTTTGCATAAAACTAATTTTTTACTAATCTAAACATTAATATTAATGAAAATTTTTGACTTATTGAAACAGTGTTTTTAATGAGTGAACTGCTAATTTTAGACATTTATACTAAAACTTCGTAGATCTTATATTTATTAAAATAATTGTTTAATAGCGTATGAGCTTCCTTTAAAAGACTGTCTTCGGTATATTTTGCACCTAATTGTTTGCTGGCAAGAATGGCAGAATTTATACCCGCTTCGGTATTAGTTTTCCGAATAGATTTTTCAAGAAAATACAAAGCAAAGGCTTTATCTTTTATGGTTCCAAGATTTGATATCATAAAACTTAAAGCATAAAACGCTTTTTTGTTTAACATTAGGTGTTGACTTAACTTTTTATTTTCCGGTAATTTATTAAAAGGATTTTTAATTTCTTTTTGTGTGATAAAGTTTTTTTCCCAAGGATATTTTTCTTTTGTTTCTTTTAAAACAATTAAGCCTTGAAAACTTTCGCCATAAATACTTATCCATCTTAATTTTCTGCGAAGCTCATGAACTTGTTTTTCCATATCGGTAAAACCCTTTGGAAATTGATTAAAAAACTCACAGGCATCAATTAATTCAGATCTAATTTCTTCGTGCAACTTTAAAACAATAGTTTTATCATTAAAATTAATTTTAAACTCCTTATTCATTTGGGCTAGTTCATCCAAATAAAAATCATTCTTCATTAATTTACTATTCAGTTTTTCAACTGCTTTATCTAATTTACCCGAAACGTATTCTAATTGTTGAACTTTTACTGTTTTTAATTTTGAAAAATCCGCAAGAACCTCAATGTAATTTTCTATTTGACCTAAATAATCCTCCAATTTTTTAATGGTTGAATGCCATTCTTTTATTTGTTTATCTTCAAATAGTTTATTGGATACACGGAGAATTGATTCGGCCATAAATACGGGCACTCTCACTTTATTTTTGTAAAGAAATAAGGCCGGGTTAGTATTTGTTTTAGCTTTTTTAAACAGAGTAATTAATTGTCCGCAATAAAGTTGAAATGGGTAATGAGTAACGAGTGCCATAAGAGAGATTTAATTTATGTATATCAAATCTACCAAAAAAAATCCGGTTTTACTAGTTAATAAACACTTAATTTAGGCTTGGGTTGAGGCAAAAACCTACAATTTACTTATCGAATATTCGTAAACCTTTAATCCGGAATTTGGTAAGCCAATTTTTATCCAACCTAATAAATTTTTATAGCGTACACCAATGTACTTATTATCTATATTTATCCAATAGCCATGTGAGCCACGATGTCCGCTGCCGCAAATAGTATTGCTGCCATAAGAATAGGCTATTTTTAATGTTCCACTACGCCACTTATCTTTAATATTTATAACATCATTTAAAGAAAGTACTTTAGGGAAAATTTCATTTACAGTTGTTTGAGTAAGAATATTTGATGAATCATAATCAGAAATAGTGTAAATAGAATCAGCTAATAAATAAGCATCGGCAGATAGCGATTCAATTTGTCTGGTAACAAAAAAACTTCCCCCGGCACAAGCATAACCAGTGGTTGTACTTAATTTAAAATCATTTAAATGATCATTATTAATATCGATCGAAAAAGATTCTGTTTGATTATATAAATAAAGTAAAGTATCGGGATTAATATCTGTAATAGTAACTTTAGATGAAGAAGCGCTGGTTATAGTTATTTCATTAGGAACCATTCCTTCATCTTTTTTACAAGAAAAAATAAGCGTTATGATCGAAAATAGTAAAAGTTTGTTTTTCATCAGTACATCAAATTTAATATAAAAAACGGTAATTAAAACAGATCTTGCCTAAAATAAAAAAGCCCGGAACCATGACGATCCGGGCTAAACTAACAAATCTCAGTTATTAGTTTTCTTTTTGTTTTAAGGTTACTTCATTTGCAACAATTTCGGTAACATATTTTTTCTGTCCGTTTTTATCTATATAGTTGCGAGTAGTTAAACGCCCTTCTACACTCACAAAACTTCCTTTTTTTAGTTCTGCCTCTATTTGTTCTGCCATTTTACCCCAGGCCGAAATAAAATGCCATTGCGTATCTTCTGCCTTTTCGCCTGTTCTGGTTTTATACTCATCTTTTGTAGCCATAGAAAAACGTGCTACTTTACTTCCGTTCTCAAAAATTTTTACTTCCGGATTGTTACCTAAATTACCTGTTAATTGTACTTTGTTTGTTGTGCTCATGATATTTTATTTTATAATTTTTAATTGATTTAATAGTTATGTTTTTAAATAGTTCAAATTTTCCTCCCCCTCCCGATGGCTATCGGGACTTCGCGACAACCCTTCTGAGAGGGGAAAATTTGGAATTACGCTGCTTTTTGAAATGAAACAAATAATTCGTTTGCAACAATTTCTGTGCTTACACGCTTAGAACCATCTTTACTCGTGTAACTGCGGTTAACTAATTTACCGTCTATAGTAACCTGTGTGCCTTTGTATAAAATACGCTCGGCTACATTTGCCAGACTACCCCATGCGGTAATGGTGTGCCATTGTGTGTTGGTTACTTTTTCTCCTTTTTTGTTAGTAAAGGTTTCGTTGATCGCAATTGCGAAACGTGCTAACTTACTTCCGTTGTCTAAAATTTTAACTTCCGGATTTGCGCTTAAGCGCCCTACCAATTGTACGTGGTTTTGGATGTTCATCATGTTTGTTTTTTTTTATTTGTTATTATTTATTTTTCGTTTTAAGTGTTTCATTGTTTAACTGTAAGGCGTTATTCAAATCGACAGGACAAAGGTGCGGCAACAACAAAAGTTTATTCGGTTATTACGCATTTACATACGAATAAAGTCGTTTACAAACGTTTGTTGTCGGATAAAAATTTTAATAAAACACTGTTTTTCAATAGTTTATGGCTAATAATAAACTTTGAAGAAAATTGGAAGAAAAAATGAAAAAAATGTGATATAAACACATCTTTTGATGAGAAATATAAAAAAACAAGATCATGCCGTTTATTCCTTTCAATCGGATAATACACTTTTTTTATGAGTCGCTCTTAACTATATTCGTATAACATTCTTAATACCATGGAACCATTAAAAGAGCTATTTAATAAACCGTATTTTTTACATTTAGCAGATGAAATAAAAAAAGCATTTAAAAGTTTTGATTCAGTTAATTTTTTAAAAGATGTAACACAAAATTTAGATGCCTTATCGTTAAACGAACGGATGAGAAACACATCTATAGTTTTAAAAAAATATTTGCCGCAGGATTATAAAAAAGCCATCGAACTATTATATAAAGTAATTCCCAATACGCAACGAGGTTACACCAACCTCGTTTTTCCTGATTTTGTTGGCTTATACGGTCACGATCATTTTGATATTTCTTTAGAAGCCTTAAAATACTTCACTCAATTTGGCTCATCTGAATTTGCGATCAGAGAATTTTTAAAACGCGATTTTAATAAAACAATTAAGGTGATGAACCATTGGGCAAAGGATAAAAATCATCATGTTCGCCGCTTGGCTTCTGAAGGAAGCCGCCCACGCCTACCCTGGTCATTTAAACTCGATGAAGTAATTAAAAACCCAAAAAGCACTCAAGGCATTTTAGAAGCACTAAAAACAGATGAAGAATTATATGTGCGAAAATCAGTAGCCAATCATTTAAACGATCTTTCTAAAGACAATACAGCACATATGCTTGCGTTGGTTAAGGCTTGGGATAAAACCAACCATCATACAGCATGGATAGTGAAACATGCCAGCCGAACATTGATAAAAAAAGGAAATGCTGAATCGTTAGCTATTTTTGAATTTGAAAAAGATCCAAAAATAAAACTGGCAAATTTTAAAGTTATAACACCTAAACTAAAGCTTGGAGAACACCTGGCGTTTGAATTTGAGCTGATATCAGAAAAAAGAAAAGATCAAAAACTGGTGGTCGATTACATCCTTCACTATTGTAAAAAAGGCACTGAACTCACAAAAAAAGTGTTTAAACTTAAAGACCTCACTCTAAAACCCGGACAAAAAATAACTATTTCTAAAAAACAAATATTAAAAGATTTTTCAACGCGTAAACATTATACCGGAACCCATTTTATAGAGATACAGGTAAACGGAAAAGTTTTAGTAAAAGATTCTTTTCATTTAAAAAAATAATCCCGGTCTAATTATTTATACTGGATGCTAGCGTTTATAGATCTGAAAATTCATAATTTGTAATATTTTACCTCTACAAATGGCCGCCTCTTTAGGAGAATTATTGAAAAAATGGCCTCTATTATAGAACAGAACTTAAGTTTTGGCTTAAATAAACTCATTTTATTATAGCCAATTCTGTCATTCAATTCGTCGGTTTACCTTTAAAAAAACCCTAGTCCCTCTGTAAGCCTTTAAAATAAGCTGTTCAAAGGCTAAAGGCTTTTTTTAATAATAAGATCGAATTACACGTTTAAGGTCCAAAATAGACTTAAACAAGAGTAAAAAAGCAACTAACCGCCAATTCACAATTAAAAATACATTGTTAATTACTTCTTAAAGGATTTTAATTTGTAACTGCATACAATAAGAAAAATAATATAGATTTGTTAGTATAAATTAAAAAACTAAAACAATGGCGAAAAAAGCAGTAAAAAAAGCAGCTCCTAAAAAAGCAGCTAAGAAAGCAGCTCCAAAAAAAGCAGCTAAGAAAGCAGCAAAAAAAGCAGCTCCTAAAAAAGCAGCTAAGAAAGCAGTAAAAAAAGTAGCTCCTAAAAAAGCAGCTAAGAAAAAAAGAACTGGTACCCCAGGCGTAGGTTTAAACAAGCCTTATACACCAAGTGCAGCTCTTGCTGAAATTGTTGGTAACAAAGCAATGCCTCGTACTGAAGTTGTAAAAAAATTATGGGTTTATATTAAAGCCAATAAATTACAAGATGCAAAAAACAAACGTATGATCAATGCTGATGCTAAATTAAAACCGGTATTCAGTGGTAAAGGTCAAGTATCTATGTTTGAAATGGGTAAACACTTATCTAAACACTTAAGTTAATATTCATTCAATATAAATTTAAAAACCCTTGAGAACTTAGTTTTCAAGGGTTTTTTGTTTTAATACAATTAATACCGAAATAGTCGAATATCAAATTCACTGTAATACCTATCGCTATTGATTTAAATTTTAAATTACAGTATAAATCTCTACCGGAAATATCTACAGCGTCTTAAATTTTTGGTATTTTTTTTGTCACTTTTGACGCGCAAAAGTAACCAAAACGCTTTTGATTTTTTGTAGGAGATTTTTATTTTGACGATTTAGAGGCAGTCAAAATAAAACCGTTGTCTGTCTAAACTCTTGTCTTTATGCTGAATCAGCTAACCGCAGAGTTTAGACAGCAACTATCTCTGCAAAAAATCAAAATAACATCACGTAGAAAAGCTATGTGCCTACAAAATCTGTTTTTAATTATTTTACTTTTTTAAGGACGACTAAATATCATTTATTTTTTTAAACGTTCTTTGTCCCAAACTTACCTGCCATTTAAAACAAAGGCTCCCCAATAATAGGGCTCGGGGTATTTCTTTTTTACTTCAAGTTGCGCCTCTTTAAATGCTGTATAAAGATCTCCTGAAACTATCCACTTACTATATAACGCAACCATCAACTCCATAGTAGCATCGTCGCTTACCGACCATAATGACATGATGATAGATCTTGCTCCTGCTAGTTTAAATGCGCGTTGTAAACCAAACACTCCCTCTCCATTTTTAACCTTACCTAAACCTGTTTGACAAGCACTCAACACCACCAATTCTGTTTTATCAAGATCTAAGTTCATTGCTTCATAGGCCGTTAAAATACCATCTTCAAACTCCTTTAACTGACTGATATTTGTGGTGTTTAATGAATAGGTATTATTAGCGCCGCTAAAAATTATTCCCGAACGCATCATCGGATTTTTATAATACGATTGCTCTGTTTTTGATAACTCAGCCAATGTTTCTTCGGCAAGATCTTCAAGAAAAAAACCATGTGTTGCAAAATGCAGTACATCGGGATCTTTAATTTTTTTCACATCGGCCTCGTTCGCTTTTTCTTCTGTTAAAAGCGTTGTGGCGAGTGCTCTTTTTTCGAGTTGTAGTTTAATCGTTTCAACTTCGGTTTTTGTACCGGGCAGCTCGTCTAATTTAAATCCGTAAGCTCCCCTAACAGCCAGATCGTTACCAAAGTTTTTTTTATTTTGTGGGAGCGTACTTAGATCATAAC
>JALHPG010000023.1 GCA_022842625.1 Bacteroidia bacterium
TTAATGGTATATACTCCTGCTGCAGAATAGGTAACCGAAGGATTAGTTGCGGTTGACGTTGCCGGAGATCCACCGGTTGTTGACCAAACATACGTTCCTGCTCCAACACTTGTATTAACTAAATTGAGATTAGAGCCAACGCAAATTGTTCCGGGAGGATTAAAGTTAACGGTTGGCGTAGGGAAAACTAAATTGATGTTATCTAAATATAAAGCCTGGCCATAATGACCACGATTTACAAAACTAAACATTACATTACCTTGACCCGCAGTAAGTGCTGAAACATTTATGGTGTCCTTTCTCCATTGGGCTGCGGTAGGAGTAAAGATGTTTGCTTGTAAGGTGCCTGGAGAAGTAGAAAGTGTAGAGCCTCCTTTTGAGTAAATACTCGTCCAGCTTAAACCACAATTAGTTGAAACTCTTACTTCTAAAGTGTCTGAATACTGATTGTCAAATTGTTTATATGCTACGTCAAATCTTAATCTTGCACTACCAATCGCACTGAAATCATATTTAGGTGTTCGCATCTCATCTCTATCCGGTGCCGCATCTAAATTATAATTATCATAAAGTGCGCAAACAGTACTTGTTCCAAATCCTCCAACACCGGTTTTACGTGTATAATAATTAAGGTCGTTGTTAACGTTAAACGGAGTCCAGTTTGATGGTAAAAATTGAGAGCCCTGAAAACCTTCCACTAATGGTAATGCAATTGGTCCGGCTACAGTAATGTAGGAAGTTTTAATTTTCGTGTTGCTTCCGTTGGCGTTTGCAGCGATCAATGAAACTGAATAAGTTCCGGGAGATGCCCATTGTACTGTAGGATTTGATGACGTTGAGGTTGCAGGTGTGCCGCCTTGAAAAGTCCAGGTAAAATTTGTTGGTGCATATAAAGAACTGTCAATAAATGAAACGGGTACATTTGGACAAATATTTCTTGTTAAGGTGAAAAAATTTGCAACTGGAGGTATGGTTAAAAAACCTGCAGCGCAATTCATAGCTGCAAAAGCTTCAATTCTACCTGCCCCTAATTGATTGCCGGTAACAAACGCTGAGTTAGCCGCAATAGAATAAATGTTTACCGCAGTGGATGAAATACAATTTAATACGTTTGTTTGCGTCATGAACGAACATTTAGACAACATTAATCCTGCTAAACCGGCAACTAAAGGTGTAGCCATTGAAGTTCCTGATGAAGGAAAATAATTATTAGTAGTTCCTGTACTCATAATATTTTCTCCAGGTGCTGCAATATCAACCCATGTGCCAAAACAAGAAAAGCCCGATTTAACATTTGAAGTAGCAACCGAGGCCACACAATAAACATTGTTATAGGCACCAGGATAATGTAAAACAGCGTTATTATCATTTCCTGCTGCTGCGATCACAATACATCCTCTGTTCCAAGCGTAATCAATAACAGTTTGTTCTGCTGCAGATGCAGTACCTGCACCGCCCCATGAACATGATATCACACGCGCCTTCATTTTTGCAGCATATATAATTCCACCATAACCGTTAGCAATTCCGGTTGTAGATCCGGTATTTGTTTGACATTTAACCGGGATTATTTTTATGTTCCAGCCAATAGAAGCAACACCATTAGCGTTGTCAGTTCTTGCTCCTGCAATACCGGCACAATGACTACCATGGTTCATTCCGGTATTTGAAGGAATCGGATTATTGTCATTATCCGCAGCGTCCCAGCCATTGCGATCGTCAATATAACCATTCCCGTCATCATCAATTCCGTTAGCTGCAATTTCTGCAGTATTTGTAAATGTGTTGGCAACTAGATCAGAATGCGTCCATGCAACTGCATTATCTACAATAGCCACAGTAATATTAGAGTTTCCGTTTGCTGTACTGTTAAAAACATTCCATGCATTTTGTGCGTTGATCTGATTTAAATGTGTTCCAAATGTCGGGTCATTCGGCATTGCATCAGTGGTATTTAAATTTACCTTTTCAGCATATTCAATACCTGAAACTTTTCTCATTTCATAAATAAACGCATCAACTTTATTTATTTGAGAAAACTCAAACTTTAAAATATAAGGTAGTCTGGCATCATCATCTGCCTGATAAAACGGTTTGTAAGCTCTGGTAACACCGTATTTAGTTAAAATTTTATTAACCGAAATTAATTTTGAAATTGGAATGTTATTCGGGTCTTCTTTTGAAACCTCTTTTAATGCGGCTTTAGTAAACTTTACGTAGATCTCACCATCTACTTGATGAGGATAAACTGTTTGTGATAACAAAGGATCTATGCATAAGCATATGAGGAGCCCGAATAAAATTTTTTTCATTTTTATATTTTGGTTAGTTAGATTATTATAAATATAGTTAAGCCAACTAAAAAAAACAAAGGTTTTTGTCGAAAAAGTCCTATTTTTAACAAATGAGATTGGCTGTAATAGATTGTGGAACAAATACATTTAACTTGTTAATTGTAGAATTCGACAATCAAAAAAAGTACAGTAAAGTTTTTAATACACGCATTCCTGTTAAACTCGGACAAGGCTCTATAAACGAAGGATTTATTGGCGATGAACCTTTTAAAAGAGGTGTTGAAGCAATGAAATCATTTTGCGAAGTAATTGCTAAACATAATGTATCAAAAGTTTTAGCCTTTGCTACTTCCGCTATACGAGATGCTGTTAATGGCAAAGAATTTGTTGCGGAAGTTAAAAGGCAAACACAAATTGATGTTTCAATAATTGACGGTAATAGAGAGGCTGAATTAATATATTTAGGTAATAAGGAAGCGGTTACTCTTTCTGATTCTGTTTCTTTAATTATGGATATCGGCGGAGGAAGCAACGAATTTATTTTAGCTAATAATACCGGCATGTTATGGAAACAAAGTTTTCCTGTTGGAGCCGCAAGAATGTTAGAAAAATTTTCACCTTCTGATCCTATTACCGATAAAGAGATAGAAGAAATTAATAATTACATGAACACACAGCTTCAGCCTATTTTTGAAGCAGTAAAAAAATTCCCTCCAATAGAATTAATTGGATCTTCCGGGGCTTTTGATTCAATTGTAGATATGGTAAGTGGCGAACTCAATGGTGAAGCACTCTCTGAAACCAAAACCTGTTACACGATAGATATGAATAATTATTTTCAGATCTCTCAACGTATCAAAAATTCAACGTTTGAAGAGCGGAAAAAAATAAAAGGTTTGGTTTCAATGCGATTAGATATGATCGTTATATCTTGTTTAATGGTTGATTTTATACTTAACGCTTTTAATATCGAAAAAATGCGCGTTTCAAGTTATTCATTAAAAGAAGGTGCTTTAATAGATTTTATTATTCAGGCGGGCAAAATAAAATAATTTTAAAATAAAATGGCAAAAATATTAGTTGTAGATGATGAGAAGGCAATTCGCCGTTCGATCAAAGAAATTCTTGAGTTTGAAAAGCATGCAATAGATGAAGCCGAAGATGGACAAATGGCATTAGATATGGCTTTAAAAAATAATTATGATATTATTTTAAGCGATATTAAAATGCCAAAATTAGATGGCATTGAACTGCTTCAGAAATTAATTGATAATAAAGTAGCAAGTGCTATTATAATGATGAGTGGGCACGGCACAATTGAAACTGCCGTTGATGCTGTAAAAAATGGCGCTTACGATTATTTAGCAAAACCAATTGACCTCAATCGTTTATTAGTTTCGGTTAGAAATGCATTGGAGAAAGGTGACCTAGTTACAGAAACCAAAGTGCTTAAAAAGAAGATCACCAAAAGCGTTGACATGATAGGCGATTCGAAAGCCATTCAAGCAATAAAAGATATTATTGAAAAAGTTGCGCCAACGGATGCTAAGGTTTTAATTACCGGAAGCAACGGTAGTGGAAAAGAATTAGTGGCAAAATGGTTACACGAAAAAAGTAATCGCGCTAACGGTCCGCTTATTGAAGTTAACTGCGCCGCTATTCCATCTGAATTAATTGAGAGCGAATTATTCGGTCATGAAAAAGGTTCGTTTACAAGCGCCGTTGCGCAACGTAAAGGTAAATTCGAATTGGCAGAAGGTGGTACTTTGTTTTTAGATGAGATAGGTGATATGAGCTTAAGTGCACAGGCTAAAGTATTACGAGCTTTGCAGGAAAATAAAATTACCAGAGTAGGGGGCGATAAAGAAATTAAAGTGAACGTACGAGTAATTGCCGCTACAAATAAAAATTTAGAAAAGGAGATCGAGAAAGAAACCTTTCGTCAGGATCTCTTTCATCGCCTAAGTGTTATTCCAATTCATGTACCTTCTTTAGATGAACGTAAAGATGATATTCCATTGCTAACCGATTATTTTTTAGAATTAATTTGCGAAGAAATGGGAATTGTTAAAAAGATAATTTCTAAAGAGGCATTAAATTTAATGAAAGAAAGAAATTGGCCTGGTAACATTCGTGAGTTTAGAAATGTAATTGAACGCTTAATTATTTTAGGCGGAAAAGAAATTACAGCCGAAGATGTTAAGCAGTTTGGGTAACTATAATGTCAGTTCGAGTGATTTTTCGCCAGCCCGAAAGATTCATTCTGGCGGGATTTGCCTCTTGCGAAAAATAGTATCGAGAACGATTTCTAGTTGGCGTCTCGATACGAAAATTAAAAGATGCAGAATTTTCTACTCGACGTGACAGTTTTAATGGTCTATTCTATTTCACCTCCGGACAAGTACCTTTGTAAACCTTTTTAACTTCTGGGTTTTCTAAAACCTGAAAGGTCATAAATGGATCTCCAAATAATTTACAATACCTGTCTTGATTTTTATTTTTTGCAATTTGTAATGCCCTGGCAAATGTTCTTGAATAATACTTCTCTTGCAATCTGCTGGCAGAAGCGATATACATAAACACTAAGTTTTCATTTACATCAGGTGCGCTCAAATAGGGTTCCAATAAAGTAGAAGAATATTTAAAATCTTTTGCTCTCGAAAAAACGTACGATAATTTTAAAGCATTTTGCCAGCTAGCATCTTTAATGTTGTAAAAAGATTTAATGCGTGCAATACAGGCATCTACTAACGCATCGGCGTTTTCCATGGTATCTAAACTTTCCATTATTTTAAACTGCCATTCAATATTTAAACCGTTCACGTAATTACTATCTAACTTGCCATATAAGCCATCAATAGTTTGTTGCACCTTGGCTTGGTGTTCAGTATTTCCGGCGTTGCTATCTAATTTTAATTGGCAAAATACTTTGTTGTATTGTAAGATCGGATTTGCCGGTTCAAATTTTAATAGTCTGTCAAACGTTGCTTCATCATCTTCATCAACCGTATTGTTAGTTTGATATTTATAATGAACTCGGTTATTTATTAAACCAACTGTTTTAGCATTTTCTTCAATTTTTAAACTATCGTATAACTCTACCTTATATTTATTTTCGGCAACACGCTTATTCATAAATTCCATGATCTTATAAGCTTGTGGATAATTGTTCGCTTTTAGCGCACGTTCAAAACTTACTTTCGAGAACTTCTCTTCTTTTGGTCCGGTTACGTCATAAGTAATGTCCATAATAATTTGCGCAAAACGTTCCTTCGCTAAAATTGGTTCTAATTCTTCCTGAAGTTTTTTATCGCCATTAATTTGTTTAATGGCTTTTTGTTTTCCCTGCGCCACTAAATTGGCATATTTCCCGTCTTCATTCTCTAATAAAAATAATCCCCAACTATCTTTTGTTTCGATGGTTGGATTGATCTTATTTTTTTGAAATCCTTGTAAAACTCCCAATACGCTTTCACCACGTTTACGCTGTAATTTTGCGTTGGCAACAGAATCTCCTTCAATTGATGAGTAGGCATAAATGTATAAACCGTCAATAATAAAATCGGGTTCGTTCAACGCTTTAATAAATGGTTGAATGTCTTCCGGTTTGTACTCTGATTTATTTTTTTCGAATGGAATTGTAAAATTAATGATCGAACTTTCGTTCTTTGGTTCAAACGGCGGCTTTAGTCCGCTTGAGTTAGCGTAAGGTAATATTCCAATGGGTGTTTTGCTGTCTATTTTTCCATTTTCGTAATAACCTCTTGTGATCGTTTTACAAACTCTTCCGTCTTGAACTACGATCAAATTTATTTCGTATTGTCCTGTAATTTTAGGATTAAATTTTCCAAGTTCTACTTCAATTCCTTTGTTTTTATTTTTGCGATTTACTTTTGGGTCCTTACTGATCAAAAGATTTTTTTTAAATAATTTATCCTTGTAAATTACTTTGCTCATGATACCTTTATTATAAAGGTTATTGTCTACAATATTATAATCTGCATTTATGTATTGATCGCGTTGAACAATATCAAAGGCTAAGCCATCTTTTGCTTTTTTAAGAAGACGACGAAGGTCTTTGGCATTAGGGTATTTTAAATACACTTTATCTCCCGAAACATAAACACCTTTTTCTAACACATCGTAATTGCGCCATCTGTCGCAGTTTTTACAAAACTTAGTTTCTGGTCCTTTTAAGCTTTTTGATTTTGTGTTAAATGGAATGGCTAATTGTTTTTTGTAGATAACGCCTCCGTTGGTAATATCGTAACCTCCGAATACCGCACTGGCAAATACTTTTTTACCATCTTCACCTAATTCACATGAAATTCCAACCAAAGTATATTTTGGATTCATAACAATTGGTAATGTTTTTTGGTAACTCTCCCAACGGTTATAAATAGTTTTGGCAATATCTTCAGTTTTGTAATCTTCGCGGCCTTTACTAACAGCAGCTTTCATGGTTAATTCTTCACCACGTTTGGTTGCACCTGCCTTTTTTAAATTTTTTAAGGTTGTTTTTGGTTCAATTTTATCTTTGCCTGTACCTGCCATTTTATCGGCGCTTAATTGGGCCGAGAATTGCAGCATTTCACTCATTTCTAAAGTATCTAAACCTTTGCTAACTCTAAAGCGGTTCAATTCTTTTAATAAGACCTTAGGAAGATCTTCGATCTTAAAATTTCCCTCGCCCATTGCCAACTTGGTAGATGAAACCTGAGAAAAAAAGTTTAACGAAAGAAATGAAATAAATAAAAAAAATAAAATACGCTTCATAAAAATGAAATTAATAAGTCTGTAAAATAAAAAAATTTGCTTGAGGAAGCAATTTTTTGTTTAAAAAGATATAGCGTTTAATGAATTTTGAAGCTAAACGCTCGGGAGGCCTGTAAATGGGACTATTGTGGCTTACCTGTTTTTATCCACTCTTCGATATTATATTGGTTTAGCTCGAAATAATCGACCTTTTTAACCAATATTCCGTTATCTAAAAAGTAAATACGCGGCAGTTCAGCACCGGCAAGGTAAATGAAGGATTTACCTAAACAATAGCTTGATGGAATATTATCAGCGTGCGTATCGTCAATAAAATCTTTATATTTTGATCTTTCGCCGTTTAAAATAAAGTAAATGGGGAGATCGGGATTGTTCTTTTTAATAAGTCTGAATTTTTTAGCCGCAATTCGGCAATGCTGACAAGTTAAGCTCATAAAGGCAATCATATGTTTACCGGATCTAAGGTCTATTTTAGGGATCTCAACTTTTGAAGTGTCTTCGGGTTCAAATAATAAATTCAGTTCTAAAGGATAATTTACTTTCTCATCTAAATTATTAGAAGTGTAAGCATAATCAACCGGATTAATTATAAACGGAACTAATAGAACAGTAGTGCCAACAAAGCCTAAGAATAGTTTGTTGAATTTAATTTTCCAGCCTTCGTGTAAGAAGAAAACGACCAGAGCACCGGATATCATTATTACGTTTTTTATAATAGCTTGTAATGGTGTCATTTTATGATGTTCGCCAAAACAACCGCAATTACCGGTGTTGCCACTGATCGAGATCTGAACGATCAAATAAACGATGAAGAGAAGTAATAAGCCGATCGTATAAGGAAGAGTGAATTTTTTTAGATCGTAATTTAGAATGAGTAACAATCCAATAAAAAATTCCAGACCAATTAATAAACGTGCAATTATTGGAGCCGCATACCAATCTGCAATACCAATATCTACAAATGTAAATTCAAAGGTTTCTATTACAGGCAACAATTTGGTATAACCCGAATAAATAAAAACTAAGCCAAGGCTAATAGAAATAAGAATGGCTATGATCTTTTTAAAGAGTTGCATTTGTATCGGTAAAGCTAAACAACTATGGAGTTTAATCAAAAAATAGTTTTAATAGACCTTTAACTTGTCAGTTCGGAGAAGGGTTGAGGCCAAGAGATGGATGAAATCCGCTTATAAATTATTTTGTGAAATTAGTGTAATTCGTGGCAATATTTTCAGCCAACAAAAAACCCTCCACATTTCTGAAGAGGGTTTATATAATTAGTTATAAGATTATTGACCTAAATATTGTTGTAGCAATTTGCTACGGCTGCTATGGCGTAAACGACGAATAGCTTTTTCTTTTATCTGACGAACACGTTCGCGGGTAAGATCAAATTTATCGCCAATTTCTTCTAAGGTTAAACCATGGTTTAAGCCAATTCCAAAAAACAACTTAACTACATCGCGTTCTCTTTCAGTTAAAGTACTTAATGCACGATCAATTTCTTTACTTAACGATTCGTTCATTAAACCTGTATCAGCTTTTGGCGAGTCTAAGTTTACCAATACATCCAACAAACTGCTTTCTTCACCATTAGCAAAAGGTGCGTCCATACTAACATGGCGACCACTTACTTTCATGGTATCAGTAACTTTGTCAATTGGAAGATCTAAAGCATCTGCTAACTCTTCAGCACTTGGCTCACGCTCAAATTCCTGTTCAAGTTTGCTATAAGCTTTATTAATTTTATTTAAAGAGCCTACCTGATTTAAAGGTAAACGTACAATACGACTTTGTTCTGCTAAAGCTTGAAGGATACTTTGACGGATCCACCAAACAGCATAAGAGATAAATTTAAAACCACGTGTTTCATCAAATCTGCGGGCAGCTTTAATTAAACCTAAATTTCCTTCGTTAATTAGATCGGGTAAACTTAAACCTTGATTTTGATATTGTTTTGCAACTGAAACCACAAAACGTAAGTTAGCACGGGTTAACTTTTCAAGAGCACCTTGATCACCGTCTTTAATTTTTTTAGCTAATATAACTTCTTCTTCTGCCGTAATTAATTCTTCACGACCAATTTCTTGAAGGTATTTATCTAGGGATGCGCTTTCGCGATTCGTAATGGATTTGGTGATTTTTAGTTGTCTCATGTTTCGGAGTTGGATTAAGATAGTAAAGTTATGTAAAAAAGGGCAATTATTTAAAGAAATTCTACATTTATAACGTATTTGTCGACAAATAGTTTCTTTTTTTGTTAAAAATCATTCAAAATTTATAAACTCAGTGTTAAGTTTTTAGGCTAAAAAATTTAGAATGTAAATAAATTGCGGTTCAATTATCCGTTTAAAGTTAAAGTGAATTTTAATTTTAGTCCATAAAATGGTTAATTCTATTTTATTATTACTACCAATAATTGGTAAAATAAAATCAAAAAAACGCTGAGTCCCAATAAAATCAACACTTTTTCAAATCACGTAATTAACAATCCGTTCTTAATAACGCTAAGGTTAATTAACATTATTGTGTTTAATCATAATGCCTGTGGGAAGTTTTAGGATAGCATTAGTTAATTATTTTTATAAAAATCAAAACACCAATTAATGAACGCAGAAAGTTTAAAAACAGAATTACAGCAAGTTTTAGAGAACGATTTAGTATTGAGAAAGGAATTTAATGAGCTAAAACGTTCTTTAAGCGATTATCGTAACCAGCTGATCATGCGCGATGAAGACTGCAAAAGACTTCAGGTAACCATTGATGTTTTAAACACCAAATTGGTGGTGATGGAGCGCGATAACAACAATTATAAAGGAGAATTAGCTTCATTTAAAGAACTTCGCGGTTCTATAAAAGATCAATTGCACGCCAAACAAGAAGAAATTGAGCAACGTTTAGCTGAAATTGAAAGTTTAAAAAGCGATCTAAATTCTATTTCAGCAGATTATGAATTAAAAATTGAAGGAATTAAAGCTGAAGCAAGTGCAAATTTAGAATCTGTTAAACAAGAATACAAAACTCAAATAGAAGAACTAAGATCTAATTCTTATTACAAAGAATCCGGCATTAAAGAAGAGTTTGAGAACAGAGTAAATGAATTGACTACAAGTTGGGCAGATAAAGAGCAAGCATTATCTATCAATCATCAAGAAGAAATTGTAAGCATAAAACAATCATACGAACAACAAATTACTTTTTTAAAGAACGATTATAATTCGCAGATCTCTAATTTATCATCTAGCAGCCAAAACGAAATATCTTCTTTAAAGAATTCAAGTCAGCATGCTTTAGAAAATCTTGAAATTAATTATAATCAAAAAATTGAAGGCTTAGAATTTTCTTATAAAACTGAGATCTCTGGTTTAAAATTAGAGTTAGAAGAGCAACGCAATTCATTAACTCAAGAATTCAATTCTAAAATTTCTAATTTAACTTCAGAATTTTCTGAAAAAGAAAGCGCATTAATTGCCGGATACGAGCAACAGATAGAGGAATTAAGAGCAACAACCAATTCTTCATCTGAAGAGTTAACCGCTTCTTTCCAAAACCAGATCAGTACTTTAAGAACAGAACACGAAACGTTTGTTAACGAACTAACAAGTTCACATTCTTCTCAAATTAACGTATTAACAAGTGGTTATGATGAGAAAATAGAAGGCTTAATAAACGGTTACGAAGAAAAATTATCAAATGTTTTAATTCACTCAAACGCACAAAACACGCGCTTAACCGACGAATTAACAAAGGCGCAACTAGATAACGATCAGGCTAACGAAAAAATAAGAGAATTAGTTATTCATATCGATTCTCAAAATTCTGAGTTTGAAAACTTAACTGCAGAGTTAACTAATTTCCAAATTCAATTAAGATCTGAAGCCGAGAAATTTTTAAATCTTACAAATGAATTTGATGTGTTTAAACAAAACTCATCATTATCAAATAGTGAGCATGTTAACGAACTTAATTCACAGATAGAAAATTTAAATTCAGAGTTAGGTAACTTAAATTCTTTATTTGAAACAACTACTAATACACTTGGTGAAACTGAAATTACTTTAGAGTTAAAGAATCAGGAATTAGAAAATGCTTCTATACAAATTGAAAGTTTAAATTCACAGATCAGTTCTTTAGAAAGTTCTATTTCATTAAAAGAAATTGAATTAGAAGGATTTAAATCTGATCTTGAAAGTTCTGTAAAACAACAAATTTTAGATAAAGAAATTGAGTTCCAAAAATTACTGGTAGAAAACAGCAGTTTAATTTGTGACATCGATGCTGCTCAGGATAAAGTGGAGGCTCAGGAAGCTGAGTTAGCTTTAATTAAAGCAGAGTTAGAAGAAATTAAAACATTAAGTGCTGCGAAGGTTGACGAGTTTAAAGAGATCTTGTCTGAAAAGAATTTTACAATTACTAATCTTGAAGGACAAAATGCAGGTTTAACGCAAGAGATTTCTCAGTTAAAGAGCGAAGTTTCTGAATTACAAGCAGGTTTTGATACATTAAATTCAGAAAAATTAGACCTTTTAACTCAATTAACTGGCTTACAATCAAGCATTTCTGATCTGAATTCAACAGTTGCTTCATTAAATGATAAAATTGCTTCTTATGAATCAGAAATTCAATCGTTATCTTCTAGCACAGCGGTTTCTGCGAGTGTTGAAGAGCAAGATGCCTTTATTGACCGCTTATTCAAGCAAATAGATGGCTTGAATGATGAGCGCCTAGTGCTTTTGGATGAAAAAGAACAAATGGCTACCCAATTGTTAAAAATGAACGATGTTATTGGTGAACTTTCTCAAAATATTGAAAGTCAGAGTATTGATGTGACGGACTTGAATAATCACAGAAAAAATATTATCTTAGCCAATAATTCAGGTGAGAAGAGTGAAAAGTCTCAAATGAAAAAACAAATAAACGATTTGGTGCGTGAAATTGATAAGTGCATTACGTTATTAAGTGCTTAATGTTAACGCCCTCTTTAAATGAGCGAAGTAAATATAAAAGTTGAAATTGCAGGAAGTGTTTTTCCTTTAAAGGTAAACGCCGATGACGAGCAAAATATTAAAGAGGCTGTTGATCTAATAAATACAAAAATTGCAGAGTTCGAAAAAAACTACGCAATTAAAGATAGAAAAGATGTGTTGACCATGGTAATGTTGCAATTAGTAGCAGAGCTGTACAAAAGAGCCAACACCGCGGAGGGGGAATTAAGTCATTTAAAACAATTATTTTCAAATGTTGAAGATATGTTACAACAGCATATTAGAGATATTAAAAATATTAACGAATAAGTAAACGAAGGTTTACCAACTTACACGCACAAAATTTGAGATTTATCTTTGAATTTTGTGCGTTTTTATTTTAGTGAATTTGAAGTATAAATAATCAGCATATACTGTCATGCTGGACGAAGGAAGCCTCTTTAAATGCAGATCCCTCCAATCGTCGGAATGACAGATAATTTAAAAAAAGAAGGAAAGATGGATATAGTAACAATAATGATCATAGTAGGTGCCTTAATTCTAGGCATCGTGGCAGGATTTATATTAGCGGGAAGCAAAATAAACGCAAGTGCACAAAAAGAAAAAGAAAATTTAATTAAGGAAGCCGAGGTAAAAGCAGAGTCGGTAAAACAGGAAAAAATATTACAGGCTAAAGAAAAATTCCTTCAGTTAAAATCAGAGCACGATAAATCTATTCAGGAAAAAAATGCCACAATTTTACAAACCGAAAATAAGATCAAACAAAAAGAAGGCGAGATCAATAAAAAGATAGAAGATCTTAATCGTAAAGATAAAGAAGCTGAAACTTTAAAAAATCAGGCTAACCAGCAAATTGATCTTTACAAGCACCGTTTAGAAGAAGTTGAAAAAGGTCACCGCAAACAAGTAGAAATGCTTGAAAAAATTAGCGGATTAAAAGCCGATGATGCAAAATTACAATTAGTAGAATCTATAAAAGCAGAAGCTAAAACCCAATCAATGTCTTACGTTAAAGATATTATGGATGAAGCAAAATTAACTGCTAATAAAGAAGCTAAAAAAATAGTATTACAAACCATTCAACGTGTGGCTACAGAAACTGCAATTGAAAACTCTATTTCAGTTTTTCATATTGAAGGTGATGAAACTAAAGGACGTATTATTGGTCGTGAAGGTCGTAACATCCGTGCCTTAGAAGCTGCAACCGGTGTTGAGATCATTGTAGACGATACCCCTGATGCAATTACATTATCTTGTTTTGATTCTATCAGAAGAGAAATTTGTCGTTTAGCATTACACCAATTAGTAACGGATGGTCGTATTCACCCGGCACGTATTGAAGAGGTAGTTGAGAAAACTAAAAAAATGTTAGAGGAAGAAATTATCGAAACAGGAAAACGTACTTGTATCGATTTGGGTATTCATGGTTTACATCCGGAGTTAATTCGTATGGTTGGTCGTATGAAATACCGTTCGTCTTACGGACAAAATTTATTACAACACAGTAGAGAGGTTGCTAACCTTTGTGCGGTTATGGCAAGCGAAATGGGCTTAAATCCTAAGGTTGCTAAACGTGCTGGTTTATTACATGATATTGGTAAAGTACCCGATAACGAACCTGAATTGCCTCACGCTTTATTAGGTATGAAGTTGGCTGAGCAATACAAAGAGAAACCGGAAGTTGTAAATGCTATTGGAGCTCACCACGATGAAATTGAAATGAATACCTTATACGCACCGATCATTCAGGTGTGTGATGCAATTAGCGGTGCTCGCCCGGGTGCACGTAGAGAAATTGCTGAGCAATACATGAAGCGTTTAAAAGATCTTGAGGCTTTAGCTTTAAGTTATGATGGAGTAGAGAAGACCTACGCTATTCAGGCGGGACGTGAAGTGCGTGTGATCGTATCGAGTGAAAAAGTGACTGATGGAAGAGCAGAAGAATTAGCATTTGAAATTTCTCAACGCATTCAAACAGAAATGACTTATCCCGGACAAGTTAAGGTAACTGTTATCAGAGAAACCAGAGCAACCGGTTACGCAAAATAATTGATTGCTTTTCCCCCTTTCTTAAAGGGGGTTAGGGGGATTAAAACTTATAATTCAATCGCCATTTTGATCTTTCAAAATGGCGATTTTGTTTTAGTAAATATACGGTCGTCATTGCAGCTTCTATAAAATAATTTCCGTCACTCTGAACTTGATTCATCCCGATGGTTATCGGGATCAGTTCTTTTACTGATATTATTTTAGTGCTGAGATTCCGGGTCAAGCCCGGAATGACGATTTATGTTTTTTGCGCCCAAAAATATTATCTATAGCAAAAATTCATTAAAAAAATTATCGTTTTCATAAAATTTCTTTAAGTCAAGTTGAGTATTCATAATTTATTAAATAATAAAAGTAGACCTACAACAACAAGAAAGAAACCTAGAATTATCCCAGTAAGCTTATTTCCTAAACCAATAGTTCCTGGTTTATATTTTACTTTTATTGAATAATAAAATAAAACTAATCCTATCAATACACAAAATATACCACCTAAAATTTTCATATATTAAATTCAAAAAACAATAAATTAATCGTTTTTTATTGGGACAGTCCTTTTATCTAGCCTAACTAAATTTTTCAGGTTATGATCTATTTTTACAGAAGCCTTCTAAATGAAAATTTATTTTTTTAATACTACAATCAATCAATCAATCAATCAATCAATCAACCTTCACAAACTTAAAGTTTGCTCTTGAGGTTGAATTGCTAACTGAAATAAAGTAAACACCGCTAGCCCAGGTACTGCAATCAATGCGCTTAGCGCTTTCTAAAAAAACGGTCATCTCTTCAATTAATTTTCCTTCAATGGTTTTTATTTGTATCAAATGATCTTGAGCAGCGCTTGATTTATTAATTATTTCAAAATAATTATTTGCCGGGTTTGGATAAATAGAAAATGAAGCACTGAATTTTGTTTCTTCTTTAAAACCATTTACCGCACTTACCCAAATACTGTCTGCCCATTGCGGGTTATCAATAAACGGATTACGATTATTTTGATACGTGTAATAAATTTTATTGTTCCTTGCTATTTCTTTTGCGCTTACCGGATCTTGATGATGCCACTGTAATAACACATTTAATTGCCAAGGTAAAATAGTTGATTTGTTAGTTGCATCTGAAGTAGACCAAGTGGCGTCTTCAGAATAATAGCGTGTGCTCATGTAAAAATAACCACGTGCCAGATCGCCTTTGTATTCGTTAATGGGTTCAAACACGGTTAAGTTATAACCGGCATTTGTGCAAGGGCCTAATTTGCCGCCGTTCATACTTGTCCAGCTTGCACTGCTAACATTACCATAAGGGAAATCGCTACGTTTACCATTTACATCTCCATCTGTAGGGTAAACATGAAATAGATCAGAAACCGGACCGGCAACTTGGTTAAACCAACTTTGAGGCCAGGTATGTTCGCGATTGTAACAATCACCTTCTGAATTATAATTACCACATTGGTTAGTAATAAACGTGTATTCGTATGGTTGCGCACCGGAAGGATTAAAGCTGTACATATCCCAAACCTTACCATTTGTTTTTTTATCTGTTTGTTGAAAGGCGGTCCATAAGTTGGCATAGCTTAGTTGCGTATGATTTTTAATAATGTTGTGCAAAGCAACTTTTAAATTGTTGCCAGATAAGCCTTGCGCAGTATTATAATAACCGTTTGGGATTTGAGAAAAACAATAACCTGAAATAAATAGTGAAAATAAAAATAGTTTCTTCATAATAGTATGCGCTTATCTTCTAAACTCTTTAGTTAGATTAAATACCGAAGTAAGAATTTCTTTTTCAGTAGTATTAAATTTTAAACTTCTGCGTTCAAAAACTTTTTCGGCAGTTTCAAATAATTTTTCTAAGCGGTAAGTTTCAAATCCTTCGCTACCGCCCCAACTAAAGCTTGGTATGTGCGTATCAGGAAAACCTCCTCCATAAATATTTGCAGCAACACCAACAACAGTACCGGTATTAAACATGGTGTTAATTCCGGATTTAGAGTGATCGCCCATTATTAAACCGCAAAATTGCAAACCGCTATCGATCATTTTAGTTTGAGCGTAGTTAAATAATTTTACGTTTCCGTAATTGTTCTTTAAGTTACTGTTGTTCGTGTCTGCTCCTAAATTGCACCATTCGGCAATTACTGAGTTGCCTAAAAAACCATCGTGTGCTTTGTTTGTATAGCCAAAAATAACACTGTTGTTTACTTCGCCACCCACTTTGCAATGCGGACCAATAGTTGTTGGGCCGTAAACTTTTGTGCTTAGTTTTAATGCGCTGTGTTCGCCTAAAGCAAACGGGCCGCGCACTACAGAACCTTCCATTATTTCGGCATCTTTAGCTAAATAAATTGGTCCGGCTGTGGTATTTAAAATACACGCTTCGGCTTTTGCACCTTCTTCTAAAAACACTAAGTTTTTATCGCCAATAACAGTAACAGAATTACTTAAAGCTTGCGAGCGTTTATTTTTAGTTAATAATTCAAAATCTAATTTTAGTGCATCGCCGTTTTTTTGAAAAACATCCCAAACGTTTTTCACGAATAAAATTTCACCGCTAAATTCAATTTTTTCAATAGAATGGATAGCGTTTAGATCTTTAGACGCGCCAACAAGGGCAAGTATTACATTGTTTTTTAAAAGAACCTGCTGAGGTTTTAGTTTTTTTATTTCACTAATTAAAGCTGCATTAGGACATAAACTAGCATTAATAAACAAAGAGTTTACTTCTTCTTTTAATTTATATTTATGGTTTAAATAACTTTTGGTTAAATAACTGCAAACGGTATTTAGTTCAAGATCCCATTTTTCTTTAATGGTTAAAATGCCAATTCTAATTTCAGAAACAGGACGGGTATAAGTTAAAGGTAAAAGATTTTTCCAGGATTGCTCTTGGTCAAACAGAATAACGTTCATAGGATTATAGATTTGCTTGTTCGCTTATTTTAAATTCGGTACGACGATTAATTTTATGTTCGTCATCAGTGCATTCAATGCCATTGGCACATTTGTTCAACAATTTGGTTTCACCATAACCAACGGCTTTTAATCTTAATTTATTAATCCCTTTAGCCGTCATATAATCAACAACAAATTGGGCGCGTTTTTTTGATAGAGCAAGATTAAATTCATCGCTCGAGCGCGAATCGGTATGTGAGCTCACTTCGATAATTAATTTAGAATTACTATTTAAAACCGTAATGATCTTATCCATTACTTTTTGCCCTGCATCATCAAATTTATGATCTCCAAAAGCATAATAAATATTTTCTACAATGGTTAATTCTGCTTTTTCTTTGTTCTTCATTTCTAACACTGCTAACCATGGATCGTCTACCACAAACTCTCCCATAGCAACCTTATCGGCATCTAATAATTTAAAGATAAATTTACCATTGCTGTTTTTGTCTAATACTTTATAGATCCTTCCTTTGCTATCGGCAATAAAAATTTTAGTAACACCTTTAAAATTAGGATCGGTTTCATCTACTTCAAATAAATAATTTTTATCCCCTTTTAAATTTCTGAAATTAAACTTTCCTTTCTCAGAAGTAGTTACTTCTTTAGCTTCTCCATCTGTAACATCCTCTTTAATTTTTAATTTAGAATTTGCAATTGGTTTTTTATTTTGGTCGTACATGTAGCCATAAACGTCCATTACCAAATTTGCATCTTCTGCATCCATTTCCTGTAATAGATTTTTTTCGGAGCTTAAGATCTTAAAATTGAATTTATCTTTTCCGGTATAAAAGGTTTTTAATTCTTTACCACCTTTATTAGTAAGCGTTACCTTGGTGTTTGGAGGTAACGAAATATCTGATTCTACGATCGAGATCATATAGTTTTGGTCGGCCGGGATATTTCTAAAGGCAAATGCACCAAACTCATTGGTAGTTGTTTCTTCAATCACATCTCCAAAATCATTAATTATTTTTAATCGCGTATTTTTAATTGCCTTACTGGGATTTTCTCCATACAATAAATTTCCCGCTAAAGTTAAATTATCATCGGTATACATATCGGGTAAACCATTCGGGTCAACAGGTAAATTCTTAAAAACAAATTTATCGCTTCCAACTTTGTTTGTCACGCGTTGTATCACACCGTTTTTATCAGCAAGGTAATAGCGTGCTTTACCAATAAATTTAGGATCAGTTTCATCAATAGCTGCCATGTATTTTTTATCGGCATCTAAGTTTTTAAATTCGAAATAACCATCCGCGTTGGTTTTAGTGCTGTCAATTGCAAGACCTTTATCATTTAATAAAACAACTTTTACCTTAGAAGCGCCATCTAAAGGATTTTCGGTTGAAAGAACAGTGCCCGAAATTGTCATTGATCTATTCGTGAATGAATACCAGTAAATATCATCTTTTCCTTTTCCGCCGATGCGATTAGATGAAAAATAGCCAACGGTATCATTTAAGAAAGTAATTCCAAAATCATCCATATTGCTATTCAAATTCATTCCTTCGTTACGAACAAGCAGCCATTTATTATCAATGGTTTTTGCAGTGTAAATATCTAAGCCACCAAAACCGGGTAAGCCGTTTGATGAGAAATAAAGAATACCATCTTTACGAATAGAAGGGAACATTTCGTCGCCGCTTGTATTTACATCCGGACCAAGATTTACAGGTTTGCTCCATGCATCGCCGTTTTTTGTGCACATCCAAATATCTTTACCTCCAAGGCCTCCGGGCATATCGCTGGTAAAAAATAATTTGGTATTATCACTGCTAATGCTTGGATGCGCAACTGAGTACTTATCACTGTTGTATTCAAACGCATTAACATTTCCCCAATTTCTATTTTCGCCTTTAGCTATAAATAGTTTAGCAGTATTGATAAAATCTTTTTTCTTAATATAATTAACGCGTGTAAAATAAAGTGTTTTTCCATCTGCACTTAAACAGGCAGGTCCATCGTGATATTCGGTATTCAGTTTTTTTGATAAAGGCTTATAGTCATCTGCTGTTGCCCCTTTTATAGTGGTAATATACATGTTGAGATAAGGTTCTCCGTTGTAGTCATTTACAGCATAATCCACAAAATTGAAGGCATCTTTTTCTGCAACAAATAGTAATTTATTGTTTATTATAAATGGAGAAAATTCAGATCGGTCGGAATTTATTTTCTCTACATTTTTTACTTCGTATTCAATTGGTTTTGATGTGTAGTAGTTTATCTCTTTACAAAACTTAATTGCTTTTTTAGCATTATCATCGTTAGGACTAAGCTTAATGTAATTGGTATATTGTTCTACAGCTTCCTGATATTTATTGTTTGTTTTTAAAACCTGAGCATAATTATAATGCACTTCCGCAGGAACAGGGGAGTTAATGGCTAATGCGTTTTTATAGGCTATTTCTGAATTTGAATAATCGTTAATTTTTTTGTAGCTATCTCCTAATTTAATATAAGCTTGTTGCTTTTCATTAGTGTTAGAATTTGTTGCTTTTTTGTAATAAGATATTGCCTTGATAAATTGGAATTTATCATAACACTTATCGCCTTTATTTATTTGAGAAAATAAGGGAGGTATTAGGAGTGCAAAAAAGAGCAGGTAAATAATTTTCCTTAACATATAGTTCTATAAAAATCTTGGGTTTAACATTTTTGATTTAGTGCCTGAAAAGTCAAAGCCGATCATTACTTCGTGACTTGGACCTAATTTCCTTGCATCCTTCAATCCGGTATCAAAACAATAGGCTACTCTAAATTTATTTGTTACATAATATTGAAATAAAAATCCGGGACCATAACCGCCCTTTATAAATAATCCTGCCCAGAATTTATTGAACATGAAAAAATTTAAGTTCAGATCGCCGTTACCTTTTCCATTGCCTGCATTGCGTATTATGATGGTTGGAGCAAAAATTAAATTTTCGTTTAGTCTAAATGATTTACCCATTGTAAACATGAGGTGCGTTCTTAAACGGTAACTAATATTGTAAGAGCCCTTTTTACCACCAGTTGTGTCGGACAAGATCTCATAATTATATAAGTTAGAATTACCTAAATGTGATGCACTAATTCCTGCAAAAAAAGTATTTGATCTAAGGTAAAAACCTGCGTTAAGGTCTAAAGCATTGTAAGTTTGATTTTGTGAAAGGAATGAACTGTTTTCGGTGGTTTTAAAAGTGATCTTATTAAAGTCGAATTGAAAACGGTTGTAGCCGCCATTAATACCAAATGATAATTTCCATTTGTTTGATAGTTTTAAGATGGAAGCAATGTTTCCATAAATTCCAACCATGTTACGTGGCCCCATAGCATCGCTTATCATTGTTAATCCAACACCAAGATTTTTATTTAGGATAGGACCGTGTAAGCTTAAGCAAGATGTTTTTGGCGCGCCTGTAAAACCAGACCATTGATTACGAACAGAGGCCACAACCGATAAGCCATCTCTTGCTCCGGCATAGGCAGGATTAATTACCATTTGGTTAAATTGGTAAAGATTGTATTGGGGATCTTGTTGCGCTTTACTGCAGAAGGTAATTGCAGCGGCAAATAAAAGGAATATGTATCTCTTCATTGTCATTAGTTTTTTATTAATTCTATCCAACCTTTTTGTAATTGGGATCCATCTCCAAAATCTACAACATAAAAATAGGTTGTAGGCGCTAGTCGACTTAGATCTTCTTTTTTAGGCCATGAATTGGTTGTGTTGTTGTAATTATTTGTAACAAATACTTCACGCCCCCAACGGTTAAATATGGTAACACGATTGTTTTTATAATTTTCAATATTATCAATAAAAAACACATCATTTGTGCCATCACCATTTAACGAAATGCCTTTGTAAATTTTCGGGGAACACCTTTCGTCAATATCTATTAGAATAGTTTTAGTTGCGGTGCAACTATTGACATCTTTAATAGTTAGATTATAAAGGGTTTGAGCACTTGGTGTTACAACAATGCTTTGAGTAGTTTCATTCGTATTCCAACTATATGAAACACTCGCTGAAGGGAAATTTAAGGTGATCGCATCGCCTCTGCAGGCCGGGTTTTTTGATGGAATAATATTGTCGGTATTTTGAGGATGTAAATTTACACTAATTGTATTTGTCCCTTTACAGCCGTTGGCGAGATAACCTGCAAGTGTAAAAACATTTGCTGTATTGCCTGTAATTAAAAGAGTAGGATTATTTGTTATAAAACCTGATTGAGTAGAGGACCATGTATAGGATATTGCACCGGATGCAGTTGCCGTAATGGAGTTGCCGGGGCATATAGTTATATTTTGTGGTGTAGAAATATTTATTAGTGGTGCGTTTGAAGTGATTTTTATTGTATCGGATTTTTGTGTGCAGGTATAGTTTGAATACATGTCTATATCTAATGATGCCACATATTCGCCTGTGGTAACGGTGGTAAAAGATGAATTGGTTGAAACTACAGAACCTGTTGGAACAAATTCCCAATTGTAGTTGGTTGATGTAGAGGTATTAACTGCTGTTAATGTTGATGCATTTCCGCTGCAATTAACAGAAGGTGTTGCGCTTACTGAAACAGAAAATGAAAAATTAGGAACGAAGTAAGTTCTGTCAATACTTAGTTTCCACGGTTTTATGACAAGATCTTTTGTTCCATTATTATCTACATCTGTTATTTGTAATTCATCTAATTTTAAACTTGTATTTGTAAAAGTGATCGCAATACCTGTGTTAAAGTAGCTCGCCGGATTATTATTACCTGTGCTAACAAGAATTCCTGAAACGGTTGACAAAGAATAATTTCCTATAGCAACAAAATCAACAATTGCATCATTGTTAATGTCTGCTATTTTAAAATCGTGGATGTTAAGTCCACTAGTGGGAATGTTAACATGTAAATTTAAATTAAAATTGTTATTACCGGCATAAACCGCCAATTTATTGCCTGTTACTGTGTTTCCGTAAAAAACAAAATCTAATTTATTATCACCATTCACGTCTGCCAGTTCTGAATTATAGATCGTAAAATTTGGAGTGTTAAAAGGAAATGTAGTTGGCAAGAACACAGGAATATTGTTTAATAAAATGGATGAGGCGTTAGAATTGTTTTCAAGAATAAAAACCGAATCAGCTATATTACTGTTGGTTATAATAATATCTTTTAATCCATCAAGGTCGTTTTTTATATTGCCAATACTAATATCAATTGATGAGGATACATTACCCAAACTTTTACAAACTGTTTGAGTAGGTTGTTGAACTATATTTGTTACGGTAGACAGGTACGGCATTACCTTAAAACCCGAACCTGCAGATGTGCTGGAGCTAATTAAATAAAATTCATCAAAGCCATCGTTGTTTATATTGTCGGCTTTTAAATAATGATCCTGTGCAATAAAATTAGGAGGAATAGGTATTTTGTATTGCTGAGTAAAGTTAAAGTTAGTGTTGTTTTTGTATACATAAATAAAACTATCAGTAGTAAAAACCAGATCCATAAAATTGCCTGCGTCAAAATAACCGGCATCTATTGCTCTGTTTTTGCCTACACCAAAACCACCGGGAACGTTTATCAAACCTTTAAGGGTAAATGTAGCTTGAGCAGGAATAAAACCATATATTTTAATAATGCTTGATGATACATCGGTAACAATAACTTCTTTGGTGCCATCATTATTTAGATCTTTAACTACTAAATTTTTAACATTAGCAAGAGAGCTAAGGTTAACACTTATGAGTTCATCTAAACAAATATTATCTTGCGTGTAAGGCAAAACGGTTTGCGCCTTGTAGCAAAATAAAAAGCCGCAAAGCATAAACGTAAATAATATATTTTTTATATTTTTCATAGTAAGATCATTAATCTCTTAATATTTCTACCCAGTTTTTAATAGGCTCACTTCCGTCACCCAGGTAAAGTATATAAAAATAGGTTGTGCCACCAATGCTTCCGCTTTCTTCTTTACTTGGCCAAAATTTAGTTGTATTGTCGTAGCCATTTGTTTCATACACTTGGCGCCCCCAGCGGTTAAAAATTATTAAACGGTTGTTGGGATATTCAGAAATGTTGTCAATAGTAAATACATCGTTGTTACCATCTCCGTTTGGCGTAATGCCACTATAAATTTTCACCTTACAAGGTCCGTTTAGATCATTGATCGTAATTTGGTTGGTAAATAAGGTGTCGAATTGTACTGAGTTAATGTAGTAGGATATTTTTACTGTAACAGTATACGTTCCTGGTTTTAAACTATCAATACTACTGCAATCATCTAAGGGACAAAGTGATTGTGGGGTCCAGAAATATTTAACCGAAGGGGTAGAGATGTTTGAAGTGATGGCTGTAGAAATGTTCCCATCATTTTTGTCTTTACAACTAACATCATTTTTAATTATTGATACAGAAAAAACATTGGCAACTACAAAATTTTGTAAAAACCCCTGAGTGATCATGTTATTAGAGGTTGAAATTGTTGAAACAAAAGGTTCTCCAATATTATCAGAAACGGTTATTCCATTTGGTAAGGTCCAGTTGCCGCCTGCCGAATTAATTACCTGAGGCGTTATTGTTTGAGATAGGATAGGGCTGAATAAAAAAATTAAAACCAACATGAGTAGTTTTAAAACAACTTTATTTATATTTTTTGATAGTTTCATTTTAAAATAAAATTATAAATTTTAATTCCCTTCAATTACCATATAATTAAAATACATGGTTGTGGCTGTAAATGGATAAGCAGCATTAAAATTAATTGTAAAACCAGAAGGTGAAGCAACAACATACACCTGGCTGTTTGCAACGGCAATTGCGCCATAATGGTTAACCACCGGCGTTAAAATAACAGTTGGTATAGAATTATATACTTTATTGAATGAAACGGTAGCCTGTGCTCCCGGTAAAGTTACCGCACCCATGGATATTTGAATAATGCCTGTTACATCTGTTGGATTACCGTTCCAAAAGGTGGCAGTGGCATTGTTGCTGCCTGCAATTGTTGGCGCGATGGTTTGTTGGGATTGAAAGTGTCCGTCCTTTATTGTTAGTCTTGAATTAACAGCAGGTGATAAGGTTCCAATGCCCACGTTACCATTAGGAAAGCCTGTCATAAAATTTTGGCCGTTTGTACCAAAGTGTAATGGTGTATTATCGTAACTAATTAAGTTAGATGCCACATTGTTATTGTTTAAAACAAAGCCAATACCCGCCGTGGTAGAATTATTTAATCTAATGGAGGTACTTGAACCGGGACTAAAAATGCTTAGATCATAGCCTGCGGGATTGTTGGTTTTTAATCCAACGTTCCCATTATTTGCGATAAAGATCCTATTTGGTGTTAAGTTAGATCCAATATTCATGGTGTTATTCGAATTGTCATATTGAATAGATCCTTTTGAATGTTGCGCCTGATCTCCAAAAAACAAGTTTGCAGTTGAAGCTGAATTAGAAAGAATGGATAAAGAAGTACTTCCCGGTGATTGCACTTGTAAATTTTCGGTTTGATTGATTGTTCCTATACCAACACGCCCGTCATTTCTTACCGAAAATAGATCAGTATTTACGCCATCTTTTACTAATAGTGCAAACGATGTTGGCAAACTGTTCTTTCCTTTTGAAATTAATCCGCCTTCAAAAAAACCTGCATAGGCATTTGTAGCAGCGTTACTATTAACTGCATTTACGGCAAACCCTGTTCCAAAAGATCTTGCGTTAATGGCATGTGAGTTGGTGTATTGAAAAACTGAAAGCGCGGTATCATTTGACCCAACCGGATTATAAACGGTTAGCTTGCTGCCGTAACCAAATAATGTTGGAGTTGTATTTCCTATTACAACTTTAGAATTAGCATTTCCCGGAATTAAATGAACAAAATTTGCACTTACTGTAAACGGACTAAACAATGTGCCTGGTGTTTGCCACTTTGCCCTGCCTGTTGATGTGCGTGTTAAAACATCACCGGCAGTTCCTAAGTTAGTTCCTTGTCCAAGGATCAACGAATCGGTAACAAAAACACCTCCTTTGTCGAATACGGCAGCGTATCTGTTTGTGCTTAAACTGTTAGGGTCTGTTGATCCATAAACACCTACGGCGATACCTGTAGTAGTTTTTGTATTTCCTATTCCGGAAACGCCAACCCCGGTACCGTTAGATGTGCCGTAATTAAAACTGCCAACCCCATAGCCCGTTCCATTATTACTTGAAGCATTTTGACTACCATAAATTGCAGTATTGTATGGGTTAACCGTGTTAGAATTTGTGCTTCCAATCGCAAAAGCCTTTATACCGGCTTGCTTATCAGTAGCATTAAAATGTACTGCGGCAAAAGCACTACTATCAGCTGAATTAAAAGTTGAAACATGCATTTTGCTTTTTATTGTATTAGGGAATAAGCCAACTCCAACTCTAATATCATCATTCGTTAAATTGTCTGATTTTTTCCAAACTTGAGCAATACTGTCCCAGCGCAATGTTTGACCATCTCTAATCCCTAAAGGTAAAGCGTTACCTGCCGATAAAGCATATAATGCATAAGGCACGCTTGCCAAAGTTTGACTTGGTAAAGTTGTAAAGCCATTACCATCGTTTATGGATACTGTTAAAATAACCGGCAAGCTTTCCCAACCTGTTACCGGCAACGGAACAATTTCACCAATTTTTGTTGAGAACAAACCAAAGGAGTTTGTTTGAACGGCAGGCTGCGTCTCGTTATAAAAATTTGAGTTAGCAGCAGTAGAGATCTTAAACTGTAAACCTATTGTTTGGTTTGTAATTGGGTTACCATTTGCATCTCTTGCAACGCCCTGGTAATTAATTTTTCTAGGAACACCAGTTTGACCGATAATTATAACGGATATTAAAAAGAAATAAAAACAAAAAATAAATTTTTTCATGATAACTATTTAGTTTCAATAATTATATAATTAAAAACATGTGGGCCGGTTAATGGTGACGAATTATAATTAATTATAAAATTAGTAAGATTAGATGTTACAAAAACCTGATTACTAGATGCGGCTCCGTTGGCAGGGGTTAGAATAATTACGGGTGCAACGGCATATGGTTTTGCGTAAAGAATTTGCGCATAGCCTCCTGCAGTAAACGGACCGGTGCCAAAAGTGATAGTTATTCTTCCTGCAACATCTGTTGATGTGCCAAGGAGGCTAATATTTCCGCCATTTAAACTGTTAACAGTGGCGGTTGATGGTAGTGTTCCTGATGTAGAAATATGACCATTTTCAAGAAGCAATGCCAAAGCTGATGAATTTAAAGTAGGATTTGTTACAGCGTGAACAGCAGCACCTGCACCCATTGTGGAAACAAAAATTGCATCGGCAGAGTTACTCGAATTATTTATTTCAAATCTTCCTGCATTACCTGCAGTGGTTGTGTTAGTTTTTAGACCATGAATTGCAGGACCGTTTCCGAAATTAATACCTTGCACACCTGGCCCCGCACCATTTCCATCGCCGCGAACGCCAACTGCATTTGTTCCGGATGTATTAGCAACCAATCCGTAAACGCCAATCGCATTTATGGTTCCAGAATTAGTGTTTGTTCCATATACTCCAATGCCTCCCCCTTTATTCTCGCCATAAACACCTGCAGCAGGACCACTACTGTTATTGCTTAATCCATAAACACCATAAGCAAACCCATTAGATGTTGTAGTGTACTGATTAATTCCTCTTACAGCAGCTACAGGTGCATTGTTTAATCCTGTTACTCCTGCGCCGCCTCCTAAATTATCACCAACAACAGCAGAGGCAAGATTATTTGGATTGTTTGTTTTTCCATAAATACCAATTGCTAACGAGTTAGATGTTATTGATCCGTTCTCTCCGATTATAGCAGATTTTGCGCTTGAATTTGTTATGGCATTAATAGCATTTCCGTTGTTAGAATTGAATTCACCGGCATTTGCACCGGCCGCAGTATTATCTGAAGCATTGATCGCTGCGCCGCCGTTACTTGAAACGATAATTGCGGGAGACGAATTACTTGAATTTGAATTTGTGATTTTTAAAATAGAAGTTGTTGTAGCTGCGTTTCCTGCCACATCTAATTTAGCAGTTGGTAAAGCCATTCCAATACCAACATTGTCGTTTATTGCAGACAAGGTAACCGTGTTTCCTGATTTAACCCAAGGTGTGTTTGTAGTTCCAGATGCAGATATTGTTTGAGTTGGCCATGAGCCATTGATGGTGATACCCGGACCGTTTGATAATGTTAATGAAGGCACAACAATACTGCCACCACCGTTACTTAAACTGAGTGTGTTACTAGCATTAGTTAAAACTTGTGGTGGCACGTTAACCGTAAAAGCACTGCCAAATGTAGGAGTAACTACTGCGTTTCCTTGTCCAACCATTGTAATGGTACTGCTGCCTGAACCTGCAAGGGTTACTGTTGAAACGGCCGATCCTTGAGTTAAGGTTAACACATTTCCTATAGTTGAATAACCTAAAGTAGGTGTTGGAACATTCACCGAATAAAGTGATCCGGTTGTTGGCGTTACACTTGCTAAACCTGTTCCAACAATGGTTGTTGTAATAGATGAACCGCTACCGATACTGTAAGAATTAGCGCCAATAGTTAAAATATTATTGGTGTAAGATGAGGGAACATTTCCTGCAAATAAAGAAAACGGCACACTTACTAATTGTTGAGATCCAACTAGGGTAAAAGAACTTCCGGTATTAATGGAAACATCTAAAGTAAACGGACCATTATCCCAGGCAGCAAGTGTTAATGTATTTGGCGCCTTACCGATGACTGTAGTAAATAACCCTAATGAATTTGGCTGAATGCCATTTTGAAACTCGTTATGAACCGTTGCGGTTGGGTTTTTTATTGTAAATTGAATATCGAATGCACTTGTAATTGGAGTTCCGGAAGCATCTCTTGCAATACCCTGATAGTTGATGAATTTTGGAGCTGAAGTCTGGGCACTTACCTGAACAATTATCGCGAAAAATAAAACAGTAAAAAATTTAGGCATAATTTAAAATATATCCATTAAAGATATAAAAAAGGAGGGTAAGTGCCAAATAATTTGGCATTTACCCTCCATCAATTATTTAAGTGTTAAAATGCTTAGTTTCTGAATACAAAAACGTTATCAAACACATCCAAAATAATTTCTTTTTCCTTGTTTATTTTGCCTGCAAGAATTTGTTTTGATAATTCATTTAGAACTTGTTTTTGAATGACACGCTTAACAGGTCTTGCTCCAAATTGCGGATCATAACCTAATTCGGCCAGCCAATTAACAGCCTCATCTGTTATTCTGATATTTACTTGCTGTTCTAACAAATGTTTTTGTATTTGTTTGAATTGAATTTTAACGATCTCGGTTACATCATCTCTATTTAAAGGTTCAAACATGATCACTTCATCAATTCTATTTAAAAATTCAGGGCGAATAGATTTTTTCAGCAATTCATAAACCTCCAATTTAGTTTTTGCTAAAACCGCATCTTTATTTTTATCAGTGATCTTCTCAAAACTTTCTTGTATGATATGAGAACCCATATTACTGGTCATGATAATAATGGTGTTTTTAAAATTAACTACTCTGCCTTTATTATCAGTTAATCTTCCATCATCCAATACTTGCAGTAAAATATTAAACACATCCGGGTGAGCTTTTTCGATCTCATCTAATAAGATAACACTGTATGGTCTTCTTCTTACCGCTTCGGTCAATTGCCCGCCTTCATCATAACCAACGTATCCCGGAGGCGCGCCAATTAATCTGCTTACAGCATGACGTTCTTGATATTCGCTCATGTCGATACGAGTCATTGAATTTTCATTGTTAAATAAAAACTCAGCCAATGCTTTTGCTAATTCTGTTTTACCTACACCGGTTGTTCCCAAGAAAATAAACGAACCTATCGGACGCTTTGTATCTTGTAATCCGGCTTTACTTCTGCGAACTGCGTCGGCAATGCTTTCTATTGCCTCGTGCTGACCAACTACACGTTTGTGTAATTCATCTTCTAAGTGTAATAACTTTTCTTTTTCACTTTGAAGCATTCTGCTAACCGGAATTCCGGTCCATGCACTTACAACGGCTGCGATATCTTCGCTATCAACTTCTTCTTTCAGCAATTGTGATCCATTTTCTTTTGCTTCAGCTAATTTTGTTTCAAACTCTAATAATTTAGCCTCTGCCTCTTTTACTTTGCCATAGCGTATTTCGGCTACTTTGCCGTAATCACCTTGTTTTTCGAAGTTGTTGGCTTGTTGTTTTAAGTCTTCAATTTCAACTTTTATTTTTTGAACACCTTCAATTACTTCTTTTTCTGATTGCCATCTTGCGCGAAGGATAGTTCTTTTTTCTTGCCAATTTGCAATTTCTTTATTTAAGGCTTCAATTTTAGCATCATCACCTTCACGTTTAATTGCTTCCCTTTCAATTTCTAATTGCATTATTTTGCGTTCAGCCTCATCTAATTCAATTGGCATTGAGTTTATCTGCATTCTTAATTTGGAAGCAGCTTCATCCATTAGGTCAATTGCCTTATCGGGCAAAAAACGGTCGTTAATATAACGTTGACTTTGTTCTACAGCTGCAATGATGGCCTCGTCTTTGATACGCACTTTATGGTGCGCTTCATATTTTTCTTTAATACCACGTAAAATAGAAATAGCATCTTCAGTGCTTGGTTCATCCACCATTACTTTTTGAAAACGACGCTCAAGAGCTTTGTCTTTTTCGAAATATTTTTGATACTCATTTAAGGTTGTTGCACCAATGGCTCTTAATTCGCCACGGGCTAATGCAGGTTTTAAAATATTTGCTGCATCCATTGCGCCTTCGCCACCGCCACCGGCGCCAACTAAGGTGTGTATCTCATCAATGAATAAAATAACTTCTCCGTTACTGCTAATAACTTCTTTAATAACGGATTTTAAACGCTCTTCAAATTCACCTTTAAATTTTGCACCTGCAATCAGAGCTCCCATATCGAGAGCATAAACCTGTTTGGTCTTTAAGTTTTCAGGAACGTCACCGTTTATGATCCTATGCGCTAAACCTTCTGCAATGGCAGTTTTACCCACGCCCGGCTCACCAACTAAAATTGGATTGTTTTTTGATCGACGCGAGAGAATTTGTAATACACGACGAATTTCTTCATCACGACCAATAACGGGATCGAGTTTGCCGCTACGAGCCTGTTGATTAAGATTTACAGCAAATTTACTTAAGCTGTTGTATGTTTCTTCTTGCGATTGACTTGTAACACGCTCGCCTTTTCTTAATTCGGTAATAGCCGATTTTAATTCTTTTTCTTTTAAACCTGCATCTTTCATAAGATTTGAAGTACTGTCTCCTGCACTTAATAATCCTAATAACAAATGTTCTATAGAAACATATTCGTCTTTATATTCAGCCAAAAATGAAGCCGCTTTTGCCAAAGCTTGATTTGCTGCGTTTGAAAGGTAGGGCTGTCCGCCAGTAACTTTTGGATAAGATTTTATAACGCTTTCAACCAGCTTGGTGAATGTGATCTGATTGACATTTAATTTTTTTAATATGAATGGGGTTACATTTTCATCCACCTCTAAAATTGCTTTTAGGATATGGCCTGTTTCAATAGCTTGGTTGCCATTAACGGTAGCTAATTGCAAAGCTTGTTGAATGGCTTCTTGGGATTTAATTGTATAATTATTTAAGTTCATAATTAATTTGTTTTTCCTAAGAGCAACACAAAACGTTCCAATTTGCCGTTAATGCAAATTAGTCGGTGTTTTAAAGAAAATTATGACGAATTGTCCTTTCTTTATCGAAAGTTGTGACGGATTTACAGAAGGAAGTACTTGTTTTTTTTGTTATAGGTGGAAGCCAACAACACAAACATCATCTACTTGTTCAAGGTCGCCCTTCCAATTTTCGAAGGCTTCAGTTAATTTTTGTGATTGAATAATTGAAGGGAGATTAGAATTTAAAACTAATAATTCGTTGAGAGATTTGTATTTGAATTTCTTGCCTTTGGGACCACCAAATTGATCAGCAAAACCATCTGTATATAAATAGATCCAATCATTTTGACCTAAATCTGCTGTATAGAGGTTAAAGGATTCGTTTCTTTCACCCTTTCCAACCGGCATTTTATCGCAGCTAAGTTTAACTAACTCTTGGTTATTTCTAATCAATATAGGAGAGTTATTTGAAGCAGCATAGGTAATTTTATTTTGTAATTTATCAATGCAAAAAAGAATTCCGTCGAAGCCATCTTTTTGACTTTCTTTACTTATGGATGAAATAAGTTTTTGGCGAACAAAATTGAAGATTTTATGCGGTTCGTAAATTTGCTTTTCGTTAATGGCTTCATTAATAAAATTTGTGCTTAGCAAACTCATAAAAGCTCCGGGAACGCCATGCCCTGTGGAGTCACAAACGGCAATAAAAACTAAATTTTCTTTATCTGTTACAACCGAGCAACTCCAATAAAAATCGCCAGACACAATATCCTTAGGTTTAAAAAGAATAAAGCTATCTCCGAGATTTTCCTTAAATAATTGGTCGTTAAATAAAAGCGTGTCTTGAATTTTTTTTGCGTAATTGATAGAGTCAACAATTTCTTTTTGTTTTTCTTCAATAAAATGTTTTTGTTTTTCTACTTCTTTTTTTTGAGTAGAGATGATCGCATTTTTTTGTTTACTTATTTTAAAGGCTTTAAAAATAAAGAAGGAGAAAATTAAAGTTAGTAGTAAAATTAACGAAATGCCATAGGTGATAAATTTTTGTTTACGTTTTTCGGATCTGGATTTTTCATCTTTTAAGGCTTGTTCTATCTTAAAGTCTTGTTCTTTTTTAGAATATTCGTATTCATAATTTTTTCTGATAGCATTACGTCTGATTTCAGAGCTGTTTAGGATCTTGCTGATCTCTGAGTTTCTTCGGTATAAACTTAATTCCTTGGCATCATTTTTATGAGTACTGTATAATTTAAACAGGCCGGCAATTACTTTTGATTCATCTTGAATAGAATTACTGGCACGGGTATATTTTAATGCTTCTTCTAGATGAATTTCGGCATTTTTAGGGTCATTAATTTCGGTTAAATATTGACCATAACACCAATGAAATAAATACTTTATGTTTTGATTATCTGTTTTTGAAACGTACGCTTCTACTTCATCTAAATACAATTGAACTTTACTAAATTCTTTTTCTTTAATAAGAATGGTTGCCATATTCAATTTTGACTTACAGACTCCATTTAAATCCCCAATTTGTTGTCGCAATGTGAGTGCTTTTTTTAAACAAACAAGGGCATATTTTTTTTGGCCGCGATGGTTTGCTAAAACTCCAATATTTTGCAATTCCTGAGCAATATTGGTTTTGTTGCCGCCATGAATAGCACTTGATAATGCTCTTTTTAAATAGAGCTCTGCACTTGCTGTGTCACAAATAAAAAGGTAGGTTTCGGCAATGTTGTTTAAAAGAGCAGATAGTCCGGGACTGTCTTTTAGACCTTCCTGAATTTTTAAGGTTTCTCGATAAAGGTCGAGAGCCTGAAGTATTTTTCCGCTTTCGTATAAGAGATTTGCAATGTTGTTGTTGGTAATAACCAAGCCTTTTTTATACCCAATTTTTTTTTGAATTTCTGCAGCTTGTTTGTAAAAAGTAATTGCTTTTTCCGGACTTTGAGTATAGTTTTGAACGTAAAAGGCATAATTATTTATTGCCACTGCTTTTGATCTTAAATAGTGTGTAATTAAAGTAGAATCCTTTTCAGAATCAGCTGCCTTTGATGCTAGAGAGTAAAATAACCGATTGTATCTAGGCCAAATATTTTCATCATTTATGGTTTCAACCATTTGACTCAAAATGTTTAATTTAAAAGTGTCGCTTTGCGATTCTTTAATAAGTTTTAAACCCTTTTCTATGAATTCAAAATCATTTTTATTTGTCTCGTTTTTTTCAATTGAATCTACCAGATAGATTTTTTTATCTAAAAATTGTGCCTTAGTTTGGAATATAAAAACCAGGATAAAAAGTATGAATAATTTTAAACGCAACATTATTGTGATTTAAATTTAATGAATTTTAATGAATACTATTTTTTCATCAACGAATCAAATGGGATCCTATTTGTAATGGATCGTCCTAAGGTAACTTCATCTGCATATTCTAATTCGTCACCAACAGCAATTCCGCGTGCTATTGCGCTTAGTTTCACGTTATAGGGCGCCAATTTTCTAAAAAGGTAGAATGAAGTGGTTTCTCCCTCCATAGTGGCATTTAAGGCTAAAATTATTTCCGATATATTTCCCGCACTAACTTTATTAACTAATGTTTCAATATTTAAACTGGAAGGGGTAATACCGTCCAACGGAGAAATTATTCCACCTAGCACATGGTAATGTCCTTTGTACAATCCGGTATTTTCAATCGCCATTACATCTCTGTAATCTTGCACAACGCAAATGGTGCTTTCGTCGCGCAAAGGATTTAAACAGATCTCGCAAATGTTTTGTTCTGAAATATTATGGCATTTTTGACAAAACTTAAGATCGGTTTTTAATTGTAAAAGTAATTTAGACAAAAGTTCCACTTGCATCTTATCTTGTTTGATCACATGCAATACATAACGTAAAGCCGTTTTCCTTCCAACACCCGGCAGCTGAGCAAATGACTCAACAGCCTGTTCTATTATTTTTGAACTAAATTCCATTAGCGTAAATTTAAATATTCTATTACTGATTTTACTTATTCACGTTGTAATTGTTTAGAACTATTTTTTTTAAAAGTGCATTTTTAACATAAAAATTAAACTTTTGTAATTGCATGATATCACCCGTTTTAATAGTTTCTTTTATTGTAGTTTATTTCCTGTTTTTATTGTTTATAGGCTGGTATACTTCTCGCAATAGTACAGCAAACAGTTATTTTATGGGCAATAAACAATCGCCTTGGTATTTAGTTGCTTTTGGTATGATCGGTGATTCGTTAAGCGGTGTTACGTTTATCTCTGTTCCGGGCACTGTTGGCACTAATCATTTTTCGTATTTACAATTGGTGTTTGGTTATTTTGTAGGCTACTTTATCATCTCTCATGTTTTACTTCCTATTTATTACCGCTTAAATTTAACCTCCGTTTATGAATATTTATTGCAACGTTTTGGCAAGGTCACTCAAAAAACAGGAAGCGTTTTTTTTATCGTTTCAAGATTAGTTGGCGCTGCCGGTAGATTGTTTTTAGCAGCAAGTGTTATACAGTTTTTTGTGTTTGATCAGTTTACAACAGTTAAAGTTCCTTTTGCGTTGAGTGTATCTGTAATTCTGTTATTAATGTTGTTGTATACTTATAGAGGCGGTATTAAAACCCTTGTTTATACCGATACGTTTCAATCGTTGTTTTTAGTGCTGGGGGTTGTTTTATCTATTGTTGCTATTATTAGTAAAATGGATATTTCTTTTGGAACTGCTATGTCAAATATATACACCTCTGATTACTCTGAGACCTTCTTTTTTGACTTTAAAAAGACCAATTTTGTTTTAAAAGAATTTATTGGAGGTGTGTTTATTGCCGTTGCTATGACAGGACTTGATCAAAACATGATGCAAAAGAATTTAACCTGTAAGTCATTAAAGGAAGCACAGAAAAATATATTTTGGTTTAGTATTGTTATGATGATCGTAACCTTTTGTTTTTTATCCTTAGGTGCTTTATTATTTCAATATTACGATTATGCAGGATTAACCTTACCAACCAATGCAGAAACCGGAAAAGTGATCACTGATAAAGTATTTCCTAATTTGGCGTTAAACCATTTAGGCGTTTTTGCCGGTTTGGTTTTTATTATTGGGTTAACTGCAGCCACCTTTAGCAGTGCCGATAGTGTTTTAACCACTCTAACCACATCTGCCTATATTGATATTTTAGAATTAGAAGACAATAAAAAATTATCTGATCTTAAAAAGAAACAATACCGAACAGCCATTCATGTTGGCTTTGCCGTTTTATTATGGATCATCATTATTGGTTTTGATCTCATGAATAAAACTGCCATCATAAGCACTATTTTAATGTTAGCGGGTTATACCTACGGTCCTTTATTAGCCTTATTTGCAGCAGGATTATTTACCAAATTAAATTTTAAAGATAAATGGGTGCCTTTGGCTTGTGTAATGGGACCATTAGTGTGTTATTACGTAAAAGAGTCAACCTTAAATTATCCAACAGGTTATCAGATAGGGAATGAATTAATTTTGGTGAATGGGATAATTACTTTTGCTTGCCTGATGTTATTCAGAAAAAAAGCCGCCATCTAGATCACTATATTTTTTCTTATTTTTTAAGAAGTATTCAAAAACAATATTTCCTTTATACGTGAATGATCTGCTGAATTTAAAATTTGCTTTTTGTTTTAGTTTTTTTCTTTTTGCTAATGTGTTTGGAAGCATGTAATAATAAGCAAAGTGAGCTCTTATTACCGCAAAAAAGTGTTTTGGTTGTGCATCTAATAAAAATTTAAAAGCGGCAACGCCATCTAAGATCATTCGGTAAAATAATTTAATGATCAAGCCTCCTGAAGGATGATTTTTGGTAAGTGTGATTAAATTGTTTCTGAAATTTAAAAATGTTTTGCGTGACGATAGTTTGTTTAGAGTGCCGCCGCCAACATGATAAACTATCGATCTTGGTTCGACATAAATAGAGTAGCCAATGTTTTTTAAACGCCAACAAAGGTCTATCTCTTCCATGTGTGCAAAATAATCATCATCTAATCCATCTACTTCCCATAATGCTTTTGCCTTTACAAACAAACATGCGCCTGTGGCCCAAAATACTTCTGTAGCATTATTGTATTGATTGCTGTCTTTTTCAAGTGTATTAAATAGTCGTCCACGACAAAAGGGATAACCGTATTTGTCAATATATCCGCCAGATGCACCGGCATATTCAAATTCATCTCTGTTTTTAAAATCCAATAATTTAGGCTGACAGGCTGCAATTTTTTGATCTTTTTCCATCAGATCAATTACCGGCTCTATCCAATTGGTAGTTACTTCAACATCACTGTTCAATAAAATATAATAATCTGCAGTTATTTGTTTTAGTGCAATGTTATAGCCCGTTGCATATCCGCAATTTTCCTTTATTTCTATTATTGTAACTTGCGGAAAATTCGCTTTTAAATAAGCAATAGAATCATCCGTGCTGCCATTATCTGCAACATAAATTTGATGTCCGACAGAATTAGCGATAACATTTGGTAAAAACTTTTCGAGAAATTTTTTACCATTAAAATTTAAGATAACAACAGCTACTTTAGGAGAGATCATTTTGTTTAACGCGGGTTGTTATAAATTTCGTTAAACTGATTGTCTTGCACGCCGGAAGGATTAACATTATCAGGATTAGCAATGCCATTATTGTTTCTTCTGGTTACTTCAAAGCGCCACCTATCATTATAGATTTCGCCACGCATATCACTGTGAACAAGCACGTGACAATCGTCTCCAATATTTTTATTTACGAAAACAAATTTTCTGTTGCTAAATGATTGTCCGTTAGTTTTATCGGTTAAACTATAATACTGCCATATTTCGTAAGGAAAGGTATTTTCTTCTGCAAATTGCATACTTCGTTGGCTGGGTTTTCCATATTGTAAAAATACTCTTCCACGCTCGGTATAATATCCTTTTTGTTTGCCGCATTTAAACAGTACCATGGCTTCTTGTACATTTTTGTAATAATCAGCCCACATTTTTAATGCATTTCCGGTATCGGCGGCACGGCGTTGCCAAAAATCAACGGCGAAATTTTTCATCAAAACAGGGTCTTTTTTAAGTGATTGATTAATGACCCTTTCTTTATCCGTTCCATTTGCGATGGGCCATAAACACTCTACAAACATCTTTAATGTGTCTAAATTATTACAGTTGCCAAAATAATCTGCAACAGTTTTCTTTTCATTGTATTGCTGAAGTGCCACAATATCAAGCGATTTGTTGAGGCGTTGAAAAAAGAATTTTTTTTGAAGTTGGGTGATGTTTTTTTCATCCTTTACTTCAATTACCAAGTTGTAATTTCCGCTTCCTAAATTACTGATATTCATTTTCGCTAAAAGCGGATTTACAATACCGGTTGTTTGTTTTCTAAAATCACCAAAGGAATTAAGTTTGGTTAAATTGTCGCTATTCTCAAGGTAATAGAGGTAAATAAACGGTTTGCCTTTTCCTAAAACAGTATCTGTATTATATGTTTCAAAATAGAAACTAAGTTCTTTTGATGTTTCAGGGAAATAATTAATGTTGTAGGGAACAAGGTCAAAACCGCTTTTTGTTATCGAACCCGGAATAGTTGTTTTTTTGTAACTCTCCAGAATCTGGATACTGGAGGATTGAATTTCGGTTCTGGTAAAAGCAATTAAAATGGTTTGTTTTATTTGTGTTGGTTTTTTCTTTGGTTGATTCCTATCAGTTAGGGTCATTTGTAAAGTATATACTCCGTTTGGAAGCGAGTACCTTTGGTTATCTATAAATACAGGTGAATTTAGGCTGTCGGAAAAAACCGGACCATTTAAATTATATTTATTTGCCTTTACAATGGTTGAATCTTTAAGGATCTTTACTTCAATATTAACGGAGTTTTGAAACTTACCGTCAACGTTTTTAGGGAATAAGGAATTTCCTACAATGGTGAGATAGGTTTCTAAATACGGCTGATTTGCAGGTGTATTAAAGGCTCCAACATTAAAATAGGTGATAACCTGTGCGTTAAAACGGTTAGGTAATATTACTGCTATTAGCAGAATAAAGAGCTGTTTATGAATGTATTGAAGTTGAAACATGTATTAAAACCTAAAGTTATCACTTTTTTTTTCGAATTTGGTTTGTACAATTAAAAAAAATAGTAATTTTACCCCCGGAGAAATGGCAGAGTGGTCGATTGCGGCAGTCTTGAAAACTGTTGTACCGCGAGGTACCTGGGGTTCGAATCCCTATTTCTCCGCTTAATAAATCAAAT
>JALHPG010000024.1 GCA_022842625.1 Bacteroidia bacterium
GTACAATTAAAAAAAATAGTAATTTTACCCCCGGAGAAATGGCAGAGTGGTCGATTGCGGCAGTCTTGAAAACTGTTGTACCGCGAGGTACCTGGGGTTCGAATCCCTATTTCTCCGCACAAAGGGACTTAGGCTCAAAAAGAGAACTAAGTCCCTTTTTTATTAAAGCCAAATCGCCCGAGTGTCGGGCGATTTGTGCAATTATAAAGTTGATTTCAGAGGTTCGAAATGCCCCGTTTTTCTTGTCATATACCAAACCGTTAGGAAAGAGTAAATTTTGCAATCCTTCTTTCATCGCTATACCGCCATCTTGCCACAGTTGGCGTAGGTTTCGGCAAAGAATTACTGCTTCATTTATCATTTCTTTTAGGTTCGAAATGGAAATCCCACAAGTTGCCATTTCCTTTCGAATTTTATCAAATTCCTTAGTGTATTTTACCCTAAAACGTTCGTAGGTTTCCTTGGGCATCTCCTCTTTTATGAAGTGCTTCTCCTCAAGTGTTTCGATATCCTTGGTTAGTTCGACAATTCTCGCCTTAAGGATCGCTTCCTTTTCAACTGAGTCTTTATTCAGTTCGTGGTAGGTGCTTTCTAATTCAATTTTAAGAGCTTCGGTCAAATCAGGTTTTACTTCGTATTTCTCAAGCTCTTCTGAAAACAAACGGTGCATTTCTTTTGCGCTTTTATTGCACTTACAGCCGTTTGTTCTGCATTTGTAGTAGTACAAGTTCTTCTTCTTTACAATGTAGCCTGTAAAGGGCTGATTACAATCCGAGCATTTAATGAAAACCTTAAGTGGAATATTTACATCTTCTGCTTTGTGGGGTACTCCAAATTTAGTTGAAGATGAAATTACCTCGTTCACTTTCATAAAGGTTTCTTTAGAAATCATTTTTTCATGTACTCCTTCAACTACTTTTCCATTCAACATTCCATGTGAAACTAATCCACAATAAAATGGGTTAATGAAAATCTTATGCAATTGTTGTTTGTACATTTTTACTCCGATAGATTGAAGCTTCAAAATAATTTCTTCATTCTTCATACCCATTAGTTTCCATTCCCACGCCTTCTTAATTTTCTTTCCATCTGCATTAACTACAATTTTACGTTCACCATTTGTGCGAACAATATCATAACCTTGTGGTGGTTTCACAACCCAAATTCCTTTTTCAAATTTGGCTTTCATTCCTGCCATTGCCACTTGCTTGCGTTGTTCGTTATCCCAACGCCCGAATAACAATTGCATATCATGAAACAAAACTCCATTTGGATTAGATGTGTCGATTGGTTCTGTAACCGCTTTAATATGAACCCCATGCTTTTCTCTAAGTTCATCCGCAATGGAAATAGCTTTGCCTCCTGTTCTACTAAAGCGAGTCATTTTGTAAACCAAGATGGTGCTTATTTTTCCTTTGCTTGTATTTACAAAACTCAGCATTCTCTGAAACTCCTTTCTCGCATCAGTTTTTGCGCTTTCATAAGTATCACCAAACGCAGAAACAATTGTGAGATTATTTCTCTTGGCGTATTCTTCAATCGATTTGCGTTGAGTTTCCAAAGACTCGTTTTTATCAAACTGCCCTTTGCCGGAAACCCTTGTGTACATTACCGCCAAATTAGATGTGGACTGCTTTACTTCTTTTTTACCAAAGCGTCCAAACCGATTTGCTATTATTTGTTCTTCTGTCATTTTGCCTCCTTTCTTTTTATTATTTTTTATGCTTGTTTTCTGTATTCAATTTCTGAAACATCGTTTTCAGTATTCAGCAAAATTATTTTTGCTTCACTTGATTCATCCATCTTATTTTTCTTTTTTCGTTTTGAAAGATGCTCGCATAAGAGAACAGCCAGTTTTTTGATAGATAATACAATCTTGCTTGCTTGTTCATCACTTACACTTTCATACCCTTTTATCATTCTTAGTTTTTCAACCGTTAATCCTTTGTTATTTTCGCTCTCACTTTTCATTTCTCTTTTTTACTTTCTCGCAATTCGTTTAACACTTGTTTTGTTATTCTATTCTATTATATTGATTATCAATATAATAGCTAATTTACGTACATCTTTTGGAATAAAGAAATACTATTTATTCTCACTTAAACTTGCCTGTGTTTGGCTTTGTTAGGCTTACATAATTCGGGGAATAATTTAGGAAATGGCTCTTTTTTGGCAGATTCCCTAATTAAGTTTAAAATCAAAATATACCTTACAATTGCAGACTTTGTCAGTTTAAATTTGATCCCATCTTTATCACTTTCCAAATAACTAGCTATTGGCATAAACTGTTCGTGAAGTTTTATAAGATCAATTATAAACGGAAAATCTCCCGGTAGTGTTTTGATCTGCTCTGATAAAAGAATTTCTTCTATTGCCTTACAAATAGTAATGGCGGTATTGTAATACAATTTTCTTTTATAAGTTAGCTGAAACAGGTTTTCAATAATACATCTGATACGAGGCAAGATGTATGCAAAACTAGACGCATTTTGTTCAGTTATTCTTCCTCCGTTCTTTGTGCTATAAGTAAAGTAACTGCTGGTATAATTTAAGGATACATAGCCGTGCTGAATTCTATTCAATATATCAGCGTAAATGTATTTGTATTCTTCCTCGATTAGTTGGTTTTTATATTCATGATTTCTATTTGTTTGTGGGTTTATACTATTTGTTTCTTTTTCTTTAATAGGCAGAGTATCAATATTTGGATTTAAAGTATTCAATTCATTTCCTAACTCAGTTATTTCGTTTGTTTGAGCTGTTTTATCTTCATTAACATTCAATTTAATATAATTCAGATTTGAAGGCAAAGAGTAACTTCTATTCAAATAGGCATATTGCTTGCAGGTATTACTGCAATACTTTTTAGTATTTCTTTTTCCTTCAATTGGTTTATGGCAATGCAAACAGTTCATCTCTTTACTTAATTTGTTTTTTGATTTTAATTTAATCCAATATCCTCTGGATTTTCTTCTCCATATCGTTGATCGTTCCATTCGTTGACTGCGTCATACATATTTTGCATTGCTGCCGTTTGAATTTTATTTCCTTTTGTAAACGATACTTCAAGCATTACTTCGCCAGTTGTTTCATTGCAACCTGTTATTTTATTGTTTAAGTTGCCTGTTCGTATCATTCGGCATACATCCAAAAATATTTCAATCGGAACTTTTATGTTTTGTTTTTCTGTTGTTGTTTTCATTTTCAGTTAGGCTTTTAACTCAAATACTTTTTTCTTTTTTGGATTGTACTTATAGACTTTTGTTTCTTTATCTTGTTGCATAGCAAGTGTATTTTCATCATCGTCCTCCTCATCATCTTCGTTGCCATTTGATATTTCATTTGCTCTTCGAGATGAAATGAGTCTGTGAGTACTTCGTATTTCTCTTAGAAGTAATTTAAATTGCTCATCTCTTTCACTCATTTGAAGTTTATGCTCCGCCTTTATAGCATCTATATCTTTGCTTGCTTTAAAAGTGCCTAAAAGGTATCCGGCAGCTAAACCTGTTACTCCTGTTGTAATGGGATTTTTAATAAAATCAAGCACTAGTTCCATCCAATCTTTAGGTTCTTCCACTTTTTTGTTTTGCTTTGAATCACTTTGTTGTTTGTTTTCAGCAGTACTACTCATCTTCTCCTCCTTTTTTATTGTTTTTATAATCAATTAGCGTCAATTTTTGAACTTTCCTTTATTTTTTAAAGTCAATTATCGTCTAGTTTATAGTCAATAGTTTATCAGTTCCTTATCGTAATTGACGGGAACAAAGTAAGGATATAGGGTTGGGATTTGGCTCCTAGTTGGAGCGAGGTGGGAGATGATTTATTTAAAGAAAGTGGGCAATGTGACAGATCTATGGAAGCTGATCAATCAATGAAAGCATTTCTTCGAAGCCTTTTAAACAATTATTATATTCATTTATAAATAGATCGACTAAGCCTTCTTTTTCTTTTTGTAACCTGCTTAATTCAGCTTCATTAGTATTGTGTTTTACATACTCTTGAAAATATTCACTCTCAATATTATTATAATGAACGATTTTGATTCGCTTGTCATTCAATTTCAAGAAGTCATTGTCTTTAAAATTTTTTAGCCACTGAAAGTGAGGGGAGGTAAATATATTATCAAGAAATACCTTTGCATTTGCTGCTAAGATAGTAGGATCATATGTTGTATTCAATATTTGGTTTGGAATTGTATCTATTACTTTTCCAAAAAATACTTGCTTTTGTGGGAGTTGCGGAGCGAAGTATAAAGCTATAATATCTCCTATTTTATCCCAATAATTATAAAATAATTGAAAAAGCAACCCGGCTTTTAACCAATATTGCTTGTCATAAAAGGATGGGAAATGGCGATATATAACCTTTCCATTCCAATTCATCTTATCTTCAAGATAATGAGTTGTGTAAGGCCGGAATGTGACCATTTCACCAATTATATAACGTATATCCGATGAACAGCGAGCCAAATCATCAAACCTTTCAAAAGCATTAATAGGTATATTCAAAGTTGTAACTCTTTTGTTCACCACCTCAGTGAATATACTTACACCATTCTTTCCTCTGAATTTAAGTCTGTCCTCCCATAATGTTGGTATGCCGGATTTTGTTATGTTTTGTTTTATTTGTTCATCATATTTCCTTAATAAAAAACTTTGCTCATCCATAAAATTAAAATTTATGGAATTTCCAGTCATTGAAATCCAACCATCACACGTAAGCTTAAATTCATGTTCAATTACGGTTTTGTTTCCATCAATCCTGCTTTTAAATTCAAGTTTACAAACCGCAACACAATTTGCTTGAAAATTATGAGAATGATATTCTTCAGGAAACTCTTTGATAATGTCATCACCATACCAAGAAAAGCTATCAAGATTTGTAATCTCCACTTCATAATCTTTGTAAGGGGAAATAAGTTGAGTAAGAAATCTATAATGAATTTCATTAAGTCTATTACCAGTAAATACAGTTTTCGCCTGTACCTTTACAAAGTCTATCCAATCATTTAATTGTAGTGCCATCGTTGTAAAATCATTTAACTCATAATATTTTGAATTTCAAACTGAGGAATCTTTTCCTGTTCTAATCTTAATTTGTTTTCATTTAAGTAATTAAAGAGGTTAAGTTCCTCCAAAGTTAACCCCTTTAATAATTTAGCAGAAATTGTCTTTTCACATTTACCGTTTTCATAATATTTTTCAAAAGTAGCCCTGTCCATCAGAATACTTTGTGCGGAGGGATAGTATGTTCTTAGCTGTGAGAGTATAGATAAACCAGCAGCGTCAATATCACCCCAATAATATATTTGCTTTCCTTTAAGCCAATCAATGTTTGCTAAATAAGAAATTTGAAAACCACCACCACTCCAAATTGCAATTGAATTTCGTTTACAAGGAAGCGTTAGAAAATTCATTTCGTTTTCCGCTATGAAAATATTTTGCGAGGATATTTCATAACTAATAAAATCACTTAATCGAATTGAAAAGTCATTATAGGTGTATTTTAAAGCTAAATCCGGACACAAAATCCGCACTCGAATTAACTTCTCTTTGTTTTTTAAATTATACCTTAAATGAAAATCTTTTTCTAAAGGGTTAATTTTTTCTTGTATAAGGAAATCCAAAAGGCTAGATATAATTGATTTATTTTGCTCAATGAATTTCGTATGAACATTAATAGGTAGTTCCCTGATATAATATAAATTTGGTTGATGTTCACTTTTGAAGTAAGAGCATACTTTCAATATATTTTCCCAAGAAGAACTGTAATTTATTATTTCAAGCGGGTTAGCTTTTACCCAATTTTCTAATTCAGGTATAGTGGCAATAATCAAAGAGACATTTTCATTAAACTTTTTTAATTCTCTTTCCTTTCCAATAAGCTTAATAAACTCTTCGTTAGAATTGATGTATATTCGGGTAATAAATTTATTTTTTCCAATACTTCGATAATTGACTTCATTCTCCTCAATTGAATAACCTAATTTAATGTTGGCACGAAGTTCATCTTGAATTTTCATTACCTCATTATATGTCTCATGTATTTTTGAAACATCTATCTGACCAATCTTAGGTATGTCTTTTGGAAAAAAATCAACGCCCTGAAGGTATGATTTTAAAAAACTTCCATCATTCCACCATTTTAGAGCTTTTTCCTTTACTTCCTTTACATTAATCATGAGCTGAAATCTTATTAAAATGTAAATCTTTTTCAGTAATATATTCTGTTTTAGTCAGATTCCTAACCTTACTGTTGTTTCCGCCTGGATTTGAAACAAAATGCACTGCGTTAACATAATCTTCAATGATATTTATTTTTTGCAATGGAGTTACAATTAGCAGTTGAATATTAAGTTTTTCAAACAATTTTAATCCATAACGGGTACTTTCATTCGAACCTCTTCCAAACGCTTCATCAATTACTACAAAACGGAATGACCTAGAGCGAGATTCATTTCCTGAAAGACCAAATTGATAAACTATTGCTGAAGCTAAAATGGTATAGGCTAATTTTTCCTTTTGCCCACCTGATTTTCCCGAAGAGTCACTGTAGTATTCCCTGTCGCTATTATCTTCCCTATTTATTTCCTGAGCCCCGAAGGTGTACCATTGTCTCACATCAGTTACCTTTTCAGTCCAACGCTTATGGACTTCATCAACTGACTTAAATCTATCCAAAAGTTTTTTAACTTCCATAAATTTCTCTTCTGAAAATAATTCAGACTCATCGAAAACACCCTGAGTTGCGTTACGAAGATCTATTCTAAATGTTTTTATATCATCGGTTTGAACTTTATCTCCAATTATTTTTATGAATGTACCGGTGTTATAATCTATTGAGACAAGATGGCTATTTATCTCGTCTATTTTCCTTTTTATTTCCTTTTCATATCTGTCTAAATTGCTACTGAAAATAACTAAATCCTTTATTGTTCCTTCTCGCATTAATTTTTTTAACTTCTCCTCATGCTTTGGCAAATCGTCATCGACAAGTTTTTTGTGTACTTTTTTAATTTCATCAATATACTCTAATTGAGCATCAAAGTCAGAGGATTCTCCGGGATATTTAATTTTGAAGGTTCTAATGCCTGAAATAATATTGTTTGATTTCCTATGAGTTACTTTTCGATCTTCGGAAACTTCATTGTTCAGTTTTTTATCAAGTTCTTTAGAAATTAAATCCACATTTTGAATGTTAAGCGTATAGTTAACTAACAGATTAGAAATTACTAATTTATTAGCTTCAGAGATAACTACATCATTTATCGGAATAGCCAGCCAGTTATCAACATGATAATTCAAATTTTGAAATACATCTGTATCAAAATCAATAATGGCTTTCAGGGCTTTCTCTTCTATTATGGTACTTAATAAATACGAGTCAAATAATTGCTTTGCATATAATCCAATATTGTTTCTTTTTTCTCCCAAATCAGTTTGTGCTTTATCTCTGTTGTCATCTAATGATTTTATTTCGGCACTTAACTCCTCATCTCTTTCTTTCAGTTTATTGTATTGCTCTGTCCCTTTGCTATTTTTTAGTACTTCAAATTCTTTCTGTAATCGTTCCTTGTCCAAAATGGACTTTTTGAAATTTATCGATTCAAAATCAACATATTTCTTGAGATCATTTAAGTGAAGGGCTTTGTTTTTATAGCTATTTTCAGAGATTGATATTGATTCAATTTCTTTTTCAATTCCATCTAAATCCTTCCCTCTTTCAACTAAATCCTTCTGATACGCTTTAATTTTCTGTTCATTAGACCAACCTAATATGTAGTTAGATTTATCAAAAATATTTCGCCTATCATCTTTTTCATATTTTGTTCTACCACTTCTTATTTGCCCTTTAATAGTAATAGCAAATGAGTTTCGGTTAAACTCCTCCATTGTTTCGCAACAAACGAGATTATGGCGTTGCGTCAGTTCCTCTTCTAACCATTCATAAAAAATAGAATCATTTTTTATATTTAATTTATTTATTAATGAGTTGTCGGGAATATCATGCGAATTCTTTCGATCATGAGGTAAAGTTCTTAAATAGACAATTTTATTTTTCAGATCCGTACTGTCAACATAATTTCTAATTCGAGTGAAATCCTTTTCCTGAACCAAAATACTTAACCCAAAATCATGAAGCCGTCTTTCGATTGCGCCTTCCCAGTCTTTGTCTTCATCTTTTACTTCTAGTAATTCACCAACAAATGGAATGTCGGATGGCAGAATTTCTAAGTCTTGGGCGATACGCTCTCTCATAGAAAATATTCGAACGGGAATTTGAGATTGCCTATTTTTCAAGGAGTCCAATTCATCTTGCAAATCCTTCATTACTTCCTGTTGTTTACGACGAGTTATAACTAATTCATCTCTTTTCTCTCGGAGCACTTTGTTGGATTCATCAATTTCCTTTTCAATCTCATCAAGTTTTTTTCGGTTTTGGTAAAACTGATCTTCTTCAACATCCCCATTTAATTCGAGTTTTTCGCAAATATTTTGATAGTTTTCAAATTCATTTTTTTGAGACTTAACTTTTTCTGTTAGATCAGATACTCCTTTTTCTAAATTCTCTAATTGTCTGCCAATTTCTGAATTTAAAATGCTCTGCTTTATGGAATTTAATTCTTCTGTTAAGCTAAATATTGATTTCTTAATTGAATAAATCTTGTTTTGAGTAGCGTGATAATCTTCTCTAAAGTTGTTTAATTCAAATTTTAAAATGGCAATTTTTTCTATCGAAAAATATTTCTCAAGATCTTTAATGACATTCTCCTTTTCAATTATAATCTTATTAAGTGCTTCATACTCTTTTACATCATTAATAACAGGGTCGAGTATAGAAATCTGATCCTTCGCTTTAAGCACTGAATTATGTGTATCTGTTAAATTATCAAATGATTTAATTAATTCCTCGATTGTTGCTTTGACATCGGTTTTCCCAAGCATTTGATTTCTTACGAATTCTGTTAAATTACCAACTGATTTCATGGACACAGTTTGATAGAATAAATCCAATGCCTCTTCACGTTGAGTTATTCCAAATAACTGACAAAATCGTACCGAATAAGCGCTAAAGGTATCCGGAATTTCAACTCCATTTTGTGCCTTAAGTTTCTTTTTAAGTTTTGAAATATCACCATCGAAATCAGAAAAATGCTCTTTAATAGAAAGCTCACTATCAGCAAGTACAAAAAGTTTTTCCACCTTGCCATTTTTTAACCAAAATACTTGTGCTAAAGTCACATGCTGTGAAAACCCTTCATTTAAAAAGTGTCCCAAGATGACCGAATACTGATCCTCATTTCTTAGGTAAACAGGTTTAGAAGACCCGGTCTGTTCATCTTTTCTATTAGTATGTTCACCACGAACATAGGTTAATAAATTTCTTTCTGTTTTGCTTTCTGCTCCGGCAGCTTTATTGTAAATGATTTTTTGTTGAGGCACAATTAATGTTGTGACAGCATCTACAAGCGTAGATTTGCCTGATCCAATGTCCCCAGTTAACAAACCATTAAAACCATCAGGTTTAATGTTGTATACCTTGCCATCAAAAGTCCCCCAATTATAAACTTCTAACTTTACTAACCTAAAGCCGGCTTTAATGTTTTCAGAATTCAAACTCATCTTTTTCTTTATTTTGTTTTTGATCTAACCAACTTGTATGATAGTCTTTTAATTTATCTAATACATTTTGAAGTTCTTCTACTGGTAGGTATGCAATTAAAATTCTACTCACTTCATAACGTTCTTGTTCATTTTTTAATTCACGCAAAAAACCTAGCTCGATTAATCTTTTAATATGTACGTCAATTTTATCGATTACTTTTTTCTCATTGCTAGTGTTATCAGGAAGAAAAGATAAGATTAACTCAACTATCTGCTCTTTTGAAAGTATCAGTCTTGATTCCTCCCCAGTATTGTCAAATTCAAGTAGTTTTTTTCTGAGTAATATACATAATAACGAAACAGGATAACTCAGTTGCCTCTTTTCTATTAATTTCGGGAAATGAATAGTCGTTTCCTCTACTATTTCCCTTTGTTTTAAAAAGGCGAATCCTTCAGATTGATTTATTATCAGATCTATCCCAACAACAGAAAAATAGTTTTTAATGTCATTCTGATACTGAATAAGACTCTTCCAAACAGCTTCGTTTGTATTATACAATACACCTTTGAAAAGATATATTATAGGCAATGAATGTCGTTCTAAATACTCCTCCATGTTTATTTTAAATAAATTGTTTGTGGTAATTCAATTTGAAATATTTTCCCATTAATTTCGTAACTAAGTTGTTCCTTATTATTTTCGTTAATTACTGCTTTATTTTTTTTCTCATCCTGTGTAGCCAATGAAAAGTAAGTGATAATTTCTGCAAGCCCCTTTTCGATAGGGTTTTCCATTATAATTTCTATTAAAGACACCTGCGCTTTATCACGCAAAGCCCTTTTAATTCTATCTTTTAAAACTTCTGGATTTATGTATTCTTGATCAAAAAGCGCATCGATTTGAACATCGTCATCTGCTTCTTCTATTTTAACATTTGAAAGCTTGACTCTCTTTGTAGGTTCCCATAGTGATTGTTCTACAGGAAAACTTAAAGTTGGCTTATCGTCTAGTAGTAAAAAATCTTTTTCACTTGGAGGGTTGTTTTTAATTTCTAATGCAGTTTTTTCAATATCTGAAATTAGTTCTGCTATTTTTCTGTTCTCTAAGTATGCTTGTGATGAAAGATACTTGCGCAATTGGTCAATAAGAACTCTCGTAGTTTTGTTCACTCTTTCGCCCGAATCTATTAGATTCTCTTTTAATAATTCAAGTTGATTATTTCTTTGATAATCCCGCAATTCTTCCAGACTCAAAATTTGAACAATAAGCGACTCCAAATCCTCTTGTCGATTTGGATTCATAAGGAATTCATAAAAGGCATTAAAGCTCTTACCTTGATCGGTTTCCATAATTAAATCTTGAGTTCTGAATACTTCATCAAGATACTTTCCTTTACTTAAATTCTTCTTAATTTGATCTTCTCGAGCTTTCACATTAAGAGTTCTGAAATTTTCTTCTATTTGCCTGAAATCAGAAAGAAGCTTACCGACAATTTCCTCAAGCAACAAGAATTGCTCAACGATTTTACGTTTGTCGTATTTCTCATATTCGCCCTTTTCTATTTTTAATAGTTCCTGTTCAAGCTTTTCCTTTTCTTTAACTAACTCATTCCGTCTTAAATCTATATTATCTGAAGATTTTATAGTTAATTCCTTAAGCAAATTAATTATTTGCATTAATCTAGATTCTGTTCCGACAAATTCCGGCTTATTTAATTCGGCTAACCATCTTAAGGCATTTTCAGTAGCTGGAGTAAGTTCGAACAAAGCATCCTCCTTATCATAGTATTGTCTTAGAAATCCATCTTTTGTCCAGTTCTCTAAATAAAATTTTGCGTCTTTTGGAAATCTTTCTTTTTCTTGATTTATACGATAAAGAAAATCAGATAAATGAGAAATCAGATCATTGCTCAGATAGCTCGATTTATTTTTTGATTTAAAAAAATAATGCAAAAAAGAAACAATTAAAGATGCGTTATCCTTTTTAAGCAAAGAAATGGTTTTATTGTTTTCTAAAACCCAATCAACTTCTTTTATGTCCGAGAAATTTACTGCCATACTTTTAATTATTTTTCAAATTTATCATCTTTAATTGTCAATTACCGTCAATTTAAAATCTTCTCCCTTTTACCATATTATTCAGGTAATCTTTAAAGGATTTTGGGCTTATAATATCTACCTGATCCATCATTCCTAAAACAAACCTTCCTATACCATTGTAATCGCAAACCCAACCATCAAATAAATATTTATTGTTTTTATCTATAGTCAGAAACTTCTCGGATAAAGGATATTCTTCCAGTAAGAGGTTATAAGCCATCAGGCTTAAAGTAAATTTTACCGCAATAGTTTTTTCACCCCCAATTCTAAACACATCAATTTCATTTTTTTTATGCAGTTTTTCATACTTCCATTTTTTTTCTGTCACCTTAACCTCTTTAATCCGAGCTACTTTAAAAGTTTTAGATGATTTAGCTTCGATATCGTAACACCATACATAGTTATAGTTTGATGTAAAAGCAAATGGTTCTAATAAACGATCTCTGATGTTATCGCTATTAGATGATCGGTATCCATGTAAAATAACCTGCTCTTTGTTTTTAATTGCTCCCTTCAGGCTTATAACATTCTCGGAACTCTCTTTTCTAACAATTTTATTTACCGCCTTATCCGAATCAAAAAGAACATATAGTTTTTCATACAAGTCATTCTTGAATTTACTTTCGTCATCAATTAAATGAATTGCCTTACTTAGGACATGTGCTTCTTCTTCTGAAAAATGTATTAGCTTGCTCAGATCTTTATAATCCTGCGACTTTTTATCGATTTTAAAATACCCATTGTGATTATCTAATAGAAATCCGGCATTTTTAAAAGTTGTTAAATACCTGTATATCGTTCTCTCTGATGATTCAAAATCTTCAGCAAGTTGCTTAACACTATATCCATAACTGCCGGATAACTTCATAAGTATTTCCAACATCCTTTGAAATTTTGCCTGATCGTTCATGTGCCTGTATTTAAAGTAAATATATACCTTTTGACGGAAATTGACAATAAGCTTTTGTTATTTTGTACCGACTCTAAACAATTGAAGATGAAACAGACATTTGAAGAATTACTTAACCGTTATAGTATAATGGTCGAGCGCAACATTGAAAAACGGTATACTAAAGCAAAAGATAAAGAATTTGTCCGGAAAGAAATCGAAAGAGAATTCGCCTTAATAAATGTGATACAGGCAGCAGGTGAACATAAAGAGAAAATGGTAGATACTTTTCTTACCTATTATAAAAGGGGAGAAAGCATGGAAGAAACTTTACTTTTTATTCGCAAAGTTTATGGTGAAGATGTCAAGGATGAGTTAGATTTTAGAAAGGTCGAGAATGGTATATCTCTACCAATTTATATCAGTGATGAAGAAAAAGAATTGAGAGAATTTGTTATGAACGCAAAGAAACTGAAGCACTTTTTTATCCGATACCTTGCCTTTTTAGAAATAGAGAAAAACTTAACATCCTTATTCATAAAATTCGACCTTATGCCTGCGTTAACTAAAGAAATTCAGCTTGAAAATAAAAAAGCTTCAGAGACGAACTCGAATAATCCTGTCTTAATAAAATGGACAGGAAGCAGGGAAAACCGAAACGAGTTTGTTCAACTAATATACGGACTTCATTCATCCGGATTTATTAATAATGGTAAGGGAGAAATAACGAAAATTGTAGAATCATTAGCAAATATCTTTGACCTCGAGTTAAGTAAAAACTGGCAGAGCAACCACTCCTCTAGTATTCATAAATCGAAAAATGACTATGAGCCTAAGATATTTAACAGCATTAAGGACGCTTATAAAGATTATACATTGTCTTTAGTTGAAGGGAAGAGGAAAAGATAGATATTTACACTATAACTCTCCAAAAAACCATCTAATATTTCCAGTTATTTTGTTGATATAAACCGAATAATTCATTTTATTATAGCAAGCTATCAATAAGCTATATTTGTATATCAAAATAAAGATTTTAAAATTGATGTAATTATGAGAGACGAATTATACAGCAACCTTGGTTTTTACAATTCCGCTTTTATCAAAATGCATGTGAAAACCACAGAGGATTTAAAAGATTTCGCGAATATTTCGCTAGAAACAGAAGCCACCTATTTTCACGAGTATGTTCATTTTTTACAAGACATTACAACTACTTATGGTCTTATGAACATTTCAAATATCGTTGATTATATTAAATATTCAAATGATTTGATTTTGAAAGATGGTAAATCTGACTTTAACGTCCCAATTATTCCCGAAGTCTCAATAGACCATGATGTAAAAGCAAATTGGGAACTAAAGAAAATATATTTAGGAGGTGGTGAAGGAAAAAATGATGTTGTAAAAATAAATTCTATCTGTAAATGTGCAATCACTATCGCTACAAAGAGTGGAAATGTACTTCCCGAAAAATTAGTACTTGATTATGACGATTCATTAGGAAGAAATTTCAAATATGCTATTGGAGCGTATTGTATTTCCGAAAGCATGGCTTACGCTATGGAACAGTATATTTATCCCGATGTACTAATTAAACCCAACAAACTTCCATACGAATCAGTGAAAATAATTTGTGATGAACTACTCCCAGGCTTTAGCGCTGATCCTCTTAATATAATTGCTTTATGCGATTCTTGTATGATGTCTTTTAACCCTGGTGCTTTTTTGTATGATACAATGGTCAGTATTGCCAAAATTGGCATTCCAAATAGTCCCGAAGATATTTATCGCCATGTGCACTCAAAAATAAAATTTAATTACCAAGGCCACACGACACTTCAACAGCTCCTAATAAGTCAAGGAGCGCTTGCAATTAATCAATTAGGGGATTATTTTACTACTACACACTTTAGAGAAAATAAATCGTGGATAAACTACACAATATCAAGCGGAATTGATCTGAGATTAACAAGACCTTTTTTTATGTTGGATATAGTTAGAAACGGAAAAATACTTGAGAATAAAAAAATTAATAATACTTTTTTTAACGGCATATTGCATAAACTTGGCTCTCCATTAGTGATAAGTGAATCGCTTGATATGTCAATGATTCCAGCACAAATTTATCTTTATGATATATTACCTGAATACTTATGGGTTATTAATCAGGTCTACAAGATATATAGCAATGAATTAGATCATGGTACTTATAAATGTGAAATGATAGAATGGTGTAATCAATCTTGTAAGGAAAAGGGAATTGAAGAGTGGACAGATGAAAGATGTAGGAATGCTCCATGGGAACGAGCCAAAGACCCAGATCCTAATTACTGTACTTTCGGCCGCCTTTGGAAAACATGGGGACTTATAAACGAATACCCTGCTTAGAATGGAAAGATTAGAAGGATTAAAATATCACAAAATGATGATAGATATAATTGATGAATTTAAAAAAGCTAAATGGGGTAAACTAATAAAAAAATCTTCGCCTGTTAACGGTTTAAAATCATACATTAAACCTTACAAAAAAGGCTTTTCTATTGAATTTAAATATGATGTGTTTTCTCCGAATAGGAAAAATTTGGATGTAGGACAAGATCACAAGGCAATTCAAATCGAATTTAAAAATTCCTCATTTATTTTAGAAAACATTTACTTGGAAAACCATGCAATGCCAAAATTCAAAGGTTCTGTAAGTAGAATTCATACAAAGGGCTTTTCAGAATCAAAACAATATTATTATCGTTTGGTAATACCATTGGAGCGAGAACTCATTTTTCATTACAATATTGAACAAACGAGTTTTTCTTCCGATTTGGGTTATAATTCCCGGTGCGCTACAAAAGCTGTCATTAATGAAGAAACTATAGAGATTTGTTGTATTAATAGAACGAAAAAGAAAAAGGAATACTATTTAGTAGTTGATTCTGACAAAAGACAAACGTTCGAAGAGTTTTCCCATAAAACCAATTCCGTTAATATTGGTTTAGGCTATTTATCCGGTTATTATGCAGGGGATCAAGGTTATTTTTTTTGTTATACTAACAAAAGCAAAAAAAAACCTAAACATTTACGTTTTACTGAGTTAAGAGATTCTATTAAAAGTAGATATCAGCCTGTTTATTCAAATTCCTATGGATATTTACATAGGGACAAACTTGCGGAGAAATATTATAAACTTTTAAGGCCTATTAGCCTAGAGGAATTTTCTTTATTATCTCAGCGCTTAAATGATTCGCTTGAATTTTCTTCTACCCTTATTCTTATACTTGAATCAAGTGTAGCAAGTTTATTATTCATGCCCGGGGGTTATGCTATAGCTTTAGAAACAATGTCTGATTTAATTATTGGAAAGCAAAAATTAAAAATAGCTCCAATTAAGGATAAAGCTACAGGAAAGAAAATCAGAAAAGCATTTAAAGAAATAGTAGATGAACACACAGCAACAATAGCTCCGGATGATTTAAAAACACTTCATATTCGAATTGAACAATTCAATCAAGCTACAAATAAAGCGCGTTTAAGAGCTCCATTTGATATTCTAAAATTTAAATTGGAAGATGAAGACTTTAAAATACTGGAAACTCGAAATGATTTTTTACATGGTCGCATTCCTGATTTAACTGAGTCAGGGCCAAATCGAACAGTAGAAAGAATTAATAAAGATCTTTACTATTCGGCAATTAGATTTTATACACTACTAAATATTTTAATTCTGAAGTGGATAGGTTACGATAATAGAGTGGTTAATCTCCCAAAATTACATGAGTCCTTTACGGAAATATTGTTAAATGAAGAGCCCTTTAGACAAGTTTAAGAAACCATCGAAATTAGGAACAATATGCACACAATAAGATTATCGAATAAAATAGATACGAAATATTTAAAAAAAATTCGCTTTGAAGGCGAGTATTATCCTTTTTCTCCCAAATATGATACGGCTTTAAATAAAAAGATACTTGAACGAGCTATTGCCGAAGGTGCGAGTAAGAATATTATTAATCTAATTAAAGTGTGCGATTACTTCCATAAAAATTTTTATTTAAAATTGTCAGATGAGTTGGCAACTTTGCTTCGGGAAATACAATTATCTAAGCAAGAACTTAGAGAACTATTTATAGGGTTAATTAATGAACAGGAATTGCTTATAGAGCAAAAACATCAAGAATTTCTCAATACTACCAAACAATTAACAGCATTCGATATGGAAAATGCTGTGATGATTAGAAAAGATAATCCAGAGAATCCTCAAAGCTTCAGAGCGTATTCTGAAACTATGGTTGAATTTGCTAATACTTTTTTTAGATACTTATCTTTTGATAATGATAAAAACTATATTTATTCAATACCAGACAAGTCAGAAAGTGAAATCTTTAAACTTCTTGCTCAAATACAACATACAACTAATAAATACTATGGTATAAAAAATCACTTTGATGGATCACTATTTCATAATGGTGATATAGAAATTGTATCCGATGATAAAATATATTTCAATACATGTTTGGATAATCTACCATTAATAGAGCAGGCATGCATTACAATGATAGCTAACCAAAGATTAAATCGATACGACTATTATGAAAATGGTTACAGGCAAAATCCGCAAGTAAAAGAATGGGCGCTAAAAGATACCTCATCATTAATCCTTGATACGATTTTAGTAGAAAACGGTTTTATTACCTATTCATTAAGAAAAAGAACCGTAGAAGATTATACTATTCACTTAGATTATCTGGTTTCATTACATGATTACTATTCTTTCTATACTAAAGAACCATTAACCAAATTTGGAGACTTAACTATTACAAAATTTTTACAATTACATACTGAATTACATTTAATAGTATATGATGTATATAAAATTGGGTTTCCTAAAAGCAATGTCGAAATAGTAGAAAAATTTATAGAGAATTTTGTCCCGAAGATCAAGGAAACTGTATTGAAATCTTATTTAAAGTCAGTATCTAATTGCAATGAGCAGCAAATCGAATTATTTCTTCAAACAATAACTACTAACCATTCAGAAAAATTAAATTTATACGCTACCCATTTGCTAAAAGGAGAAGATTATTATTATTTTCCTTTTGTTCCAGCTTTACGGCCAAACCACTTCTTTCTGATTGACTATTGGTTAGAAGAAGCAGGAGAAGACCTTGCAAAAAGAGGTAGGGTATTGGAGAAGTATGTTAAGGATCAGTTAGCTACCGCAATTCAAAGAGAATACAATAAATTTCATGTTATTGATAAAACTGAATTCGCTTTTAAAGGGAAAGAACAAGAAATTGATTTATTAGTTCAAACAAAAAACACTTTGATTATTGGAGAAATTAAATGTGTAAAATATCCTATGTACGAAAGAAATTATTGCTCCATATTAACTAAAGTTATTGGCAAAGCAGTTCAGCAATTAAATGATAAAACTAAATTCATAGAGGATAATAAAGAGCACTTCAGTAATGTATATTCTTTGGACAATCGTAAAATTGTAAAAGTTATTATTCTAAACTTTCCAATATATTGTAGTGTTGAAGTAGATGGGATTCCAGTTGTTGATATTAATACGTTTCTTTCGTATTTTAGATCCGGAAAAATGAATGCAAAAGAACTAAATTCTGACGGCACAGAAATAATTTCTTCTGCTACCTATTACAACACTGAAAATGAATTTTGTGATAATTTTGAGTCCTATTTACGTAACAATCCTGTCCTTGATGTGTTTTTGTCTCAACTTGAAATAACTAGATCTTCTTATATAGTTGATGGATTACCCACAATTGAATTTAATGATACTAATCCTATTGCGGAAGAAAGCAGACTACGTGAATATTAGATATAGCAGCTTATTACAATAAAATCTGTTATACCTTAAAGATGTCCTAATAATGTCTCAAATATGTCTCAAATGTCCTAATAATGTCCTAATCCTTTTTTAACATATAAATTGCTCCCCTAGTTGCCCCTCCTTTATTTTCTAGTATTCCTTTGGTAATCAAATCCACTAAATCTCTTGTTGCTGTCTTGCTTGTTGTTGCATTAATACGCTGATAAACGGAACTAACGATACTTCCTTTTTCTTTGATATATAACACTGCTTTTATTTGCCTTTCATTCAAATCCATTTTTTGAAGATATTCTTCAGTCAGAACGTCCTTTCTAAAAGTAACAAGCATTCCTCCGGATTCTTCTTCAAAATTAGGTTCAGGCAAACCTACTTTTTTACATTCATCTACCATCTTTACTGTTCCATGCCCCCAAGCTTCAATATAAGCTGCTTTATAAAAAACATCAGCTATCAATTCGTTTCTAGGAAAAGAAGAATGTCTTTTCTTCAACTTTTCAACTGTCAACCTTTGAGTAAGCTCACCATTATTCCAAATTGACAGGTGATCAGGATATACTTTAAATTGTGTATGGATAGCAGAATAATCTCTATGTACAATAGCATTAACAATGGCTTCTCTTAAAGCAACTTCAGGGTACTCAAGCTCTTCTTCACGATGCAACTTTTTTATACTAATTGCTGTTTGGAGATACTTCTTTTTTAAAATTTCAAGCGTTTCCTCAGCCTGTTGAAATAAGTTCCCAAAGACCTCGTCCATACTTATCAAAGTAGCATGATCTTTAAAGCGTCCAATTTTTATATAAGAACTTACATAAAATTTTTGCGGGTCTTTTCCAAAAAGTAATATTGCAGCCCGTGTCGGTTTACCCTTTACAAGCAAATGTAATTTTTCTAAAAGGGCAGAAACTGATTTTTCTTTGGTGGCAGAAGGGAATCGTTTAGCAGCAAGCTTTTTGAATTTAGAAATAGTCGCCAAATCAATATCTTTTAAACTTGCTCGTTCTTCAATAACAGATTCCCAAGACAACCCACTTTTCTCTAACAAGAATTTTTGAAGTTCCGCTCCGTTTTGCTCATGCGTAGTGCTTCCTGACCGTATATAATATTTCCCTTTATATGAAATGGGAGCTTCATAAGGTTTTATTCTGATAACAATATAATCCTTTGCCTTTTCACGTTTAAGAATGACTTCTGCTACCACTCCGAGAAGATCAACTATTTTATTAGGAATATCCTCTAACAATTTTTTAGCATTTTCAACTCCCACAACCTGTCCATTGTCGTTTATACCAATATAAAGAGTTCCTCCAATAGTATTTGCAAAAGCACAAATGGTCTTCAAAAACTCATCTCTCCAAGATTGTTTGTACTCTATATTTTGACTTTCCTTTTTATCCATTACGCTCAATAAATTCGAGATACCAAATTACTGAAAAAAGTAGCGAGTTTTTATACGCCAATCAATAAACTTTAAAGGAAGCGGGTTAAAAACGAGATTAAGAAAGGGCGCATTAATTTAAATCATAAGCCAAACATGGCTTTTAGCACCCTTTTTATATGTTCCTTTGTAATATTTATCCTAGAATAATAATTTACGCTAAAAATTTACCGTAAATGGCGCTAACAGTCCTTATTTCTGACCAATCCCAAATGCCTTGCAAAATTGACTCATTATGCAAAATCCGATGAAATTGACCACCCCCGACCGATTTAAACTGACCACCCTTGACCGGTTTATGCACCATACTCCAACTAGCACGTGCATCCAAAAGTTTTAAGGCAGGAGTGAATCCGGTTTTATGTCGTATTGCAAGGTTTATATTTATCACATCATACTGATCCAATCTTCGGTAATCCTTCATAGTAATAATGATGATTCCGTTTTATCTTTAAAAACAGTTGCAAACTCTAACTCTGTTGGATTGGTATTCGCCATAATTTCAAAACAAATGTAGTCTTTTTATCACGTAATTCATTGGTAACAAGTTAGATTGCGAAAGTCTAATCAAAACTACTGGCGTTGTATTTTATCAACGTGATTTAAATCATGTTAAATAATTGCATAAATAATTGTGGGGGAACAAAATGTTTAATACTTTTGTAAGTGAATACTAACTTACATTAGAATCATGAAAGGAAAAAACAACATAGCTATCGGTTTTCTTGTAATGGGATTGTTTATGGCGTACGGCTTTCTGTTGATTTATTTAAGAGACTTTGCTTCCGGTAAGGAAGAGTGGATTAACTCTTACTCAATAGGTAAACACTTTGAAACAAGATTAGCCCATGTACATGGCAATCTTTTTGCCTTCTTAAATATTTTAATTGGTTACTTATTATTACACTTTAAAAATCAACTTAAAAACACAACAGCAATATCTTGGCTTGGTTTAATTGGTCTTTTAATGCCAATAGGTATTTTGTTAGAGGTGTATTTGGGTGCGCCTCCTGTTTTTGTACTTATTGGTGCAATTAGTATGACGGTGTCAGTAATTTGGTTAGGAATCTCCTTTTATAAAATGAAACTTGAAAATGAAAAATATTAAATTCTCTGAAAGACAAATAGAAATCATTGAAGCTGCTACCAAAAGGATTGATGAGCATGGCATTCAGGATTTAACTATTAAAACACTTGCTGCTGATTTAAATCTATCGGAAGCTGCATTGTATCGCCACTTTAAAAGCAAAAACGAAATCTTGCTTGGCTTACTAACTTATTTTATTGAGGAAATGAAGGGAAGGCTTGATGTAATACTATCCAATAAAGAAAGGAGTCCATCGGAACTATTACAAGATATTTTTGATTCACAACTAAAAACATTTGTACAAAAACCTTCAGTTGTTAGTGTAATTTTTTCTGAAAGTATTTTTCAGTTTAATAAAGAGTTGTCTTCTACGGTTTCATCCATGATGGAATTGATGCAGAATCATATAGAAAGTATTGTAAAAAAAGGTCAAGCAAATGGCTCATTCAGCAAAATTGTGGGCGTTTCAACAACAACTACAATTATAATGGGTGGTATGCGAATTACAGTTCTTAAATGGAAGCTGTCAGGGCATAAATCTGATTTGATAAAAGATGGAAATAAAGTTTTGAATGGCATATTAAAAATGGTAGAAACTAATAATTAACAAAAAACTTATGAAACCAATTATTTTAAAAGCAGCAGCAGTTATCATTACATTATTTGCATTAATTACTCTATTTATGAGTACTTCTGTCATATTTGATTTGTTCGGAATAAGAGCGAAGGAAGGTAATTATGTATTGTTTGTTGTAGTCTACAATTTTATTGCAGGTTTCCTGTACCTGTTTGCTGCCTATGGATTGTTTACTGAAAAAGCATGGGCAACAAAATTACTTTTAATCACAACAACAATTCTTGTTGTGAGTTTTGTTGGATTATTAATTCACGCAAATACAGGTGGAATTTATGAGCATAAAACTATTAAAGCCATGCTTTCTCGGATTGCCATTACGGCAGCATTTGCAGGAATATCATGGTTCTTTATAACAAAAAATAAAACAATTAAAAACATACCTCCTGTGTAACAATTGTTGCGGAGAAATTGTTACACGTATTCTACCTTTCGTAAATAAAATAGAAATAGTATGAAATCAATTTTCAAAATAAAATTTATTACAGTTTTTCTTCTTGTAATAACTTTAAAAACAAGCGCACAAACAGCTCCATTTCAAATTGCTATTGAACCAATAAACATTAGTGGTTTGGGTGGTTTACAGGCATACGCATGGGGACAGCATAATGGAAAGTGGTTAATTATTGGTGGTCGATTAGATGGATTACATCGAAGACAACCATTTGCCGCATTTGATGTAGCTGGGCATAACACTCAGATAATCGTAGTAGATCCTGTTGCTCAACAAAAGTGGTCAGCTCCTCTTTCATCTTTACCAGTTGGTATGCAGGAACAATTTAGTTCCACCAATATGGAATTTCATCAACAGGGTGATTATCTGTATCTAGCAGGTGGCTACGGATACAGCAACACATCTTTAGATCATATAACCTATCCGAATCTTAGTGCTGTAAAAGTTCCTGACGTTATAAATGCAATAATAAATGGAACAACTTTCACAACATATTGCAGACAAATTACAGATACAATGTTTGCAGTAACAGGAGGGTATTTGAATAAAATTAACAGCACTTATTATCTTACAGGCGGGCAAAAATTTATAGGTAGATATAATCCAATGGGACCGACCAGTGGACCCGGATTTATTCAAATATATACGAACTCTATAAGAAAATTTAATATCAATGATAACGGTATAACCTTATCTGTAAGTCATCTTCCGTCAATTGTTGATGCTGCTAATCTTCACAGAAGAGATTATAATGTTGTGCCTCAAATATTGCCAACTGGTGAAGAAGGGATTACCGCCTTTTCTGGAGTTTTTCAAGTAGGAGTTGATTTGCCGTTTTTAAATTGTGTAAATATTGACAGTATTGGACATGTTGTAAATAATGCATTTTCTCAATATTACAACCACTATCATTGTGCACACATTCCATTATATAGCCTAAGTGCAAATGAAATGCATACTGTATTTTTTGGAGGTATTGCCCAATATTATGATAGCTTAGGAATCCTTGTTCAAAACAACAATGTCCCTTTTGTAAAGACAATAGCACGTGTAACAAGAAATTCAAGTGGCGTTATGGCAGAATATAAACTACCAATAGAAATGCCTTCTTTATTAGGTGCGGGATCTGAATTTATTCCTGTTGAAGGATTACCACAATATAATAACGAAGTGTTTAAGTTAGATGATTTTACTGCTGATACTACATTGGTTGGATATATATATGGTGGAATTAGTAGTACGGCTGCAAATATATTTTTCACAAATACAGGTACTCAAAGTAGTGCAAGTAGTCAAATATTTAAAGTATTTATTATAAAAAATTCTAATGTAGGAATACATGAACTTAACTCACAAAGCACAGGAACATTGCAAATGCAAGTATATCCTAATCCAAATGATGGGGATTTTATTGTGAAATTTAATCTCAAAAAAACAGAACCAGTTACCGTTACTATTTTCAATTCTAGTGGCGAACTATTAGATAAAAGCATTCTAAGAACTCCAAAATTAGGTGAAAACACTTTTAGTAAAAGAATAAATAAATTAACGAACGGTGGAGTTTATTTTATTACTATCGAGACTAGTTATGAAAAATCGTCTCAAAAAATAATTGTTGAACCATAATTCAAATAAGATGATTAAGAAAATAATTTTTCTATTTGCGACTGCTTTAATTTCGATTAGTTGTGATAATAAAAAGGTCAAAACAGAAAATGTAGCAGTTTCGAACGAAACACATTATCATTCTGAAAGCGATTCTATTGAATTAAATAACGGAGCCAAATGGAAGGTTGTTTCGGAAATGATGGTGCATATTAGAAACATGGAATCAGACATTAACAGCCTTTCGGAAACTAAACACACAGAATTAAAGGACTTAACACAACTTGGAACAAACTTGCAGAAAAACATTGATCTATTAACTTCAAATTGCACAATGGAAGGGAAAGCCCATGATGAATTACATAAATGGTTGTTGCCTTATATTGATATGGTAGACAAATTGAATAAATCAAAAAATAACGATGAAGCATTACGCATCTTAGAGGAAATAAAGGCATCTTATAAAACATTTAACCTATACTTTGAATAAAAAAGAAATCATGAACATAACATCAATCCATACCGAAGAAAAGCCTGTCAGCGCAAAGAAATTATTTTCTACAACTGAAGGAAACGTTACTGCTTTACAAATTAAAGCAAACGGCACATTAAAAGAACATATAACAACTGTTCCTGCTTTACTCATTTGTATTAATGGCAATTCCATTTTTAAAAACGAAAACGGTGTAACTGAAAATCTTTCAAGTGGCGATATAGTTAATATTGAGCCAAACGTAAAACATTGGGTAGAAGGAATAGAAGACACTCAATTAGTATTAATCAAATAAAAATTTTTGCCTAATTATGTTAGTAAACACTCACTTATTAAAATTAGTATTGGTTCTCTCCATTCTAATTTTCACAACCAATTCTGAGGCTCAAAATTGGTCACTAAAGCAATGTATTGATACAGCGTTAGTGCATAATAAAACGTTGAAAATAGCTCAGGGTGATATTGAAATTGCCAATGAGAGAAACAAGGAAGCAAAAGGTGGTTTAGTACCAAAATTGTATGGCAATGTAGACTATCGGTATTACACCGATCTTCCGTATCAGTTACTCCCTGCATCTGTTTTTGGTGGACCGGCAGGCGTATATAAAGAAGCTCAATTTGGTGTGCCACATAATTTAAATGCAAACCTAGCTCTTGATATGCCTTTATACAACCCTCAAACTATTGGAGCAATTACTGTTTCAAAAAGAGCTAAAGAATTAAATCAAATACAGTTTCAACAAACCGAGGAGCAAGTGGTATTTGATGTTTCGAATTTGTATTACAATGCACAGTTAGTAACGAATCAGATTGTGTTTATCAAAAATGGTTTAAGTAATAGCGAAAAACTACTTAGCAATATTCAATTGCTTTACTCACAACAAATGGTAAAGGGTACAGATGTAGATAAAATTAAACTTCAGAAAAGTCAGCTAAATACACAGTTAAGTAAGGCTAATGCACAGTACCAACAAATTATAAATCTATTAAAGCTTCAGTTGGGCATAACACCATCCCGACCAATTACAATTGAAGAAACATTTAGCACATCATCAGAAGTGGTAAAGTATACAACCAAACCAACTTCTGATATATTATTGTTTAATAAAAAAGAACAGCTCTTAAAATCTGAATTAAAAACTTTAAAACTATCACATTTACCTTCTTTCTCACTTTATGGTACTTATGGAACTACCGGATTTGGAAATTACAGTGGCAAAAATGATTTCTTTAAAACATACCCCATTGGATTTGCCGGAGTAAAAATGTCGTGGATGATATTCTCTGGTACTACTTTAGAATACAAGGTTTTTCAAAAGAGAGAAGAGATCAAGCAAAACACAACTCGATTAGAATTATTAAATGATAAACAAAACGTTCAGATAGAAAATGCACAAATGCAATATGAAGTAGCAAGTTCTAATCTATTAAATGCCAAATCACAATTGGCATTGGCAGAAACAATCTATTTTAAAACACTTATTCAGCAAAAAGAGGGTGTTGCCTCATTAACAGATGTTTTACTTTCTGATAATACCCAAAAGGAAGCACAACAAAATTATTTGTCGGCATTAGTGGATGTAATGAAGGCAGACTTGGAACTAAAAAAGGTATCAGGAAATATTTTAAACACGAAATAAATTAATAATTAAAAATAATAGATAATGAAAAAGGTTTTATACATCATCATACCATTGGCATTAATTGCAATTGTAGTCATAAAATTAAAAAGCAATAAAGAAATCGTAAAAGATAAAGTTTATCAATACGATAAAGAGCAAGCTATCCATGTTCAGGTAGATACAATCAAATCCGAATTAATAGGAGCTGAATTCGCTTATTCAGGAACATTTGAACCTAATAAAGAAACTAAGCTTAGTGCTGAGATACAAGGCAAGATAAATGATGTTTTAGTTGATGTTGGAACTTTTGTAACAAAGGGGCAATCATTAATTCAGTTAGATAATTCACTATTGAAATTGCAATTACAATCAGCGGAGGTTCAAGTTGAAGGATTAGAAGCGGATGTAAAACGATTTACTGTTTTAGCGAATGCAGATGCTGTACAAGGGGTTCAATTAGAAAAAGCAGAGTTAGGTTTAAAATCTGCAAAAGTTCAAAGAGCAACTTTGCTTGAACAGATTAATAAAACAACCATCAAAACACCGTTTAATGGAGTGGTTACTGCTAAACTTACTGAAGAGGGAGCATTTGCCGCACCGGGTGTGCCGTTGCTTCAAATTACAGATATTTCAATTTTAAAATTCACAGTAAATATATCTGAAAATGATTTGAATTTATTTCAATTAAATCAAACCTTCTCAATTAATGCAGATGCCTATTCGGATGTAACATTATCGGGTAAAGCAACAATGATAGGTAGTAAAGCTAATATAGGTAGTAGTTTTCCTGTTCAGTTTATCGTAAACAATACCTCTGATTTAAAAATCAAATCGGGAATGTTTGGAAAAGTAAATATAAAAAGTGAAAATCAAAAAACAGGAATCATTATACCGGCTTCTGCTATTGTTGGCACGTCAAGTCAACCTCAAGTTTATAAAGTAAAGAACGGAAAGGCTGTTTTGCATAACATAACTATTGTACAAAAAATAAAAAATAAAACTGTTGTGACAAAGGGATTAGAAGAAGGTGATGTGATTGTAACAAATGGATTTATTAATCTTTTTGACAATGCGAATGTAACCGTTAAATAAAACATTAGAATTATGAATATTACAGAAATATCAATAAAACGTCCATCACTGATAATTGTACTTTTCAGCGTACTTACCTTATTGGGAGTTATAGGATATAAAAATTTGAGTTATGAATTGATGCCTGATTTTAATCAACCTGTTGTGGTTATTAAAACTGTGTATCCGGGAGCAGAACCCAACGAAGTAGAAACATCGGTGTCACGAAAAATAGAGGATGCTTTATCTAATTTAGAAGGTGTTGATTATTTGGTAACCAAATCTTTACCAAACGCTTCTATCATTATTGCCAACCTGAAATACGGAACTGATTTGGATAAAACCATGCAAGACGCTCAACGCTACATTGACAATATTCGCAAAGATTTACCGCAGGATATTTTAAGTCCGGTAATGAGTAAAGTTTCTCCAAATGATTTGCCAATCATGTCAATTAGTGCCACAAGTAGCTTGCCTCCAACTGAATTTTATCAAAAAATGAAAGACGACTATCTTCCCCAAATCCAACAAATAAAGGGAGTTGCAGAGTTGACAATTTTGGGTGGAGAGGAGCGAGAAATACAAGTAAAAGCAAATCGAGATAAACTAAAATTATACAAAATATCATTGTATCAGGTTGTTGAGGCTATTAATCGTTCAGGCATAGATTTACCTGCCGGGAAAGTACAAACAGATCAGGAAAACAACTCAGTTCGTTTAACAGGAAAGTTTGCTACGATTGATGATATAAAAAATGTTCAGGTAGCTATGCCAATGCCCGGTAGTCCTGTTTATGTGAAAGATGTTGCTCAAGTAGTTGATGGAATAAAGGAAACAACATCTATCAGCAGATACAATGGAAAAGATGGTATTGGAATTCTATTAAAAAAACAAGGCGATGCAAATGCCGTTGATGTTTCAAAAATGGTTCGTGCAAAACTTAAAAGTATCGAAGCACAAAACAGTATTTCATCTGTAAAATTTATCATTGCAGATGATAGCACAGATAATACTATTGCAGCCGTTAATTCAGTTGTATTTGATTTGGGCTTAGCAGTTATATTGGTTTCGTTAGTGATGCTTTTATTTTTACGAAGTTTTAGAAATTCGTTAATTGTTATTATTGCTATCCCTACTTCTTTGGTTACAGCATTTGCAGTTATGTGGCTTTTAGGATACACGTTAAATTTAATGACCTTGCTCGCCATGTCTTTAATTATTGGAATCTTGGTGGATGATGCTACAGTGGTATTGGAAAACATTCAAAGGCATTTAGATATGGGTAAAGAAAAACGTACTGCATCAATGGATGGGCGCATGGAAATTGGATTTTCTGCATTGTCGATCACTTTGGTTGACGTGGTTGTGTTTTTACCGATATTGTTTTTACAAGTATTTGTGGCGGATATGCTAAAGCAATTTTCGGTAGTTGTTGTAACCTCTACGCTAACAAGTTTATTGGTAGGCTTTACGCTTACACCTTGGTTAGCTTCAAGAATAGGCAAAAAAGAGGATTTACAACCCACCAACTTCTTCAATCGTTTTTTACTTGGCTTTGAACATCAATTAGAAAGGTTCACCAATTGGTATGGCAAACAATTAGAATGGATACTTAGCAATAAGTTAATTTTTACAGGAATAGTTATTTTACTTTTCGCTGTTACTTTAGGAGTAATGAAGCAAGGCATCATTGGTAAAGAACTTATATCTACTGGTGATCAGGGTAAATTTCGTTTGGCTTTGGAGTTTGACAAATCAACTTCCATTCAGCAAAACAATTTAGTTGCCAAAAAAATCGAAACGTATATTATTAAACAAGCAGATGTGTCTACCGTGTTTAGTAATATAGGTGGTCCGAGTACAGGCATTGGAAGTTTAGGTGTAGGATCAGCTAATAAAACTGAATTTACTATTCAGCTAAAATCTGCTAAAGAACGCAACAAACAGCCTACTGAAGAGTTTATGAAAAAATTGAGGGAAGAATTAAAAATGAAATTCCCCGGAATAAATTATTCAATGGCTGCTTTAGGATTGATACCACGTTCAGCCCCAATAGAAATCACCTTAAGCGGAAGTAATTTAGATTTGGTAATGAAAACTGGAAATGAGTTAAAATCTGTGATTGAACAAATACCGGGGTCAGATAATGTTCGTTTATCTGTAGAACAAGGTAGTCCTGAATACAAAATTATTCCCGATAAAGATAAAATGCAGCGTTTAGGCTTAACTACAGCTTATGTTGGTATGAATTTAAGAACTGCATTTACTGGAAATGATGATGCAACATTAACAGAAAACGGAACGGAATATCCTGTCCGGATTTGGTTTGACGGTTACAATAGACAAAACTATGAAGATGTACAGCGTCTCTCAATTGTTAATCCAATGGGCTTACCTATAGAAGTATCACAATTTGCAACAGTAGAACGAGATAATTCTCCATCCTTACTGGAAAGAAAAGATCGTCAGCCGGCAGTTACGCTTACCTCCGATGCACTTGGTAGACCTTCGGGAACAGTTGCAGATGATGTAGTTGCCTACCTTAAAAACAACCCATTACCCGATGGAATTCAAATGACTTGGGGTAGCGATATCAAAAGACAAAATGATAGTTTTGGTGCTTTGGGTTCTGTTCTATTGATTTCATTCTTATTGATATATTTAATCATGGTAGCTTTGTATGATAGTTTCGTTTATCCATTTGTGGTATTGTTTTCAATTCCCGTTGCTGCTATTGGTGCATTTTTAGCATTGAATTTATCACTAAACAATCTTAGTTTATTTGCATTGCTTGGGCTAATTATGCTCATGGGATTAGTGGTAAAAAATGCCATATTAATTGTAGACTTTACCAATCAGCTGAAAGCGCAGGGTAAACATTACAAGGAAGCTTTAATCATTGCCGGAAAAGGTCGTATGCGACCGATTTTAATGACAACCATAGCCATGATTATCGGAATGCTTCCAATAGCTCTTGGTAAAGGAACAGCAAGTGAATGGAAGAATGGTTTGGCTTGGGTAATTATTGGTGGGCTTTTTTCATCATTGATATTAACTGTTTATTTAGTGCCAATGGTTTATTATTTAGTTGATCGACTAAAAGAAAAATTAAAAACTAAAAAAAGCAATTAATGTGAAGCCGTTAAAAATATTTACAATTGCTATAATATCATTACTGATTTTCTCTTCCTTTAATAAACAAAAAGGAGAAACCTATTCTTTAATAGTGGAAGTAAATGGTCTACAGAACTCGAAAGGTATTGTCCAGTTTGCATTATATAATAAGGACGGAACGATTCCCGATGAAGATTACAAAAAGTGTTGTAAGATATTGAAAGAAAAAATCCAAAATGGATCATCTAAAGTAACCTTCAACAATCTTCCTTTAGGCAAATACGCTGTAAATATTCTCCATGATGAAAATGAGAATGGTGAGATAGACAAAGGGTTTATTTTACCAATAGAGGGAATTGGGTTTTCGAATTATCAATCAATTGGATTAACAAACCGCCCCAACTTTTCAAAAGCAAGCTTTGAGTTGAGTAGTGATAAGAAAATCTCAGTAAAAGTCATTTACCTTTGACCAAATGGGGATCTTTACGGTAAAATTACCGTAAAATACGATAACAGCCCTTATTTCTGACCAACCCTAAACACCTTACAGAAGTGACTTATCGCCCTTAAATCGGCTAAAAATCGCTGAATTTGGGCTTCTTTAAGTTCTTTAAGGTTTTCGTTGGTTATTTGGTTCGAACAGGGTAAATTTGAGCCCGCTTAATAAATCAAATGAAGCCCCGCGTTAGCGGGGTTTTTGATTTTCAGGAAAATCTAAAAGTTTTACTTTTATGATTTTTATTGAAAATAAAAAACAGCAAAGCGCTTAATTTGATTTTGACTTACGAAGTTTAGGGATCATGAAATAATCCCTTTTTCTGCGCAGATACAAACAAAAAAGAAAGCCTACGAAGTAGGATTACTTTTGCATTGTGACTCCTGGAGTTAAAGGGATCTGCGAGCGGAGCGAGCTAATCCCAATAGCCACAAGTGCTTTATTTATTTCGCAATTAATAAAAAACAGCAAAGCGCTTAATTTGATTTTGACTTACGAAGTTTAGGGATCATGAAATAATCCCTTTTTCTGTGCAGATACAAACAAAAAAGAAAGCCTACGAAGTAGGATTACTTTTGCATTTTGACTCCGGGAGTTAAAGGGATCTGCGAGCGGAGCGAGCTAATCCCAATAGCCACAAGTGCTTTTTTATTTCGCAATTAATAAAAAACAGCAAAGCGCTTAATTTGATTTTGACTTACGAAGTTTAGGGATCATGAAATAATCCCTATTTCTCCGCTGATAAATGCAAAAAGGTTCAAACGCAAGTTTGAACCTTTTTTGTTTGTATCAAGCAGAAGAAAGCTTGCTTTCGGATGTAAAAACTCAACTATTATTTTCGTAATAAATAGGATCGCCTTATAAAGGGGCTATATTTTTTTTGATCTTTTTCATTTAATGATTACTACTTTTTCGTCATAATTTAAAGTCGTAAAAACACCTATTCCTCCGGTAATATTACTTAAAATGTTGGCGGGCTGACCAAAAGGATTGCCGTTGGCCGATTGCGCATTGGAAACAGATTCTGCAAAGTCATTATGCTCTTGTGTTAAATGATATAAACGCGCGGTAATGGTGTCACCCATTACATATCTATAACCCGTATTAAAACTAAACGACTTGCCATTAAAAAGAATATCATTAAATCTTACATCTCTTATCACTCCGGCACCTAAAACCGGGGTATTTCTGAAAGCAGCAAAAATATAATAATTAGATGTGTTGCCATCGTCGTCAAACGATAAAACTGCGCTTATATCATTTTCGTCGTTGGAAACGTAGCTTAGTGTTTTAATAGGTACAATTTCTTTTACTCTTGTAGTACCCCGCATCTCTCTCCCTTTTCTATCATTTATGTATAAACTATATATTACATTGGGTAAAAGTTTTAGTTTTTTAGGATTTGAATAATTGTAAAACTTACCTAATTTTTGATCCAAATAAGGTTGATTTAAAAGGGTATCACTCACGCCATTGTAACTTAAAACTATTAAAGCATCCTCAATTAATTTTATTCGTGTAGTGTCAGTATAATTAATACTTTCTTGAAGCAAACAAGAAAGAGGTTGATCATCTTGCAGATAAAACTCTAACACCATTTTTGGTTCATACTTTGGTAAATTGAGTTGAACCGTTTTTTGACATCCATAGCTGATCATTGTGATGACAAAGACAACTATTATATGAGAATTTATTTTCATATTAAAATTTAAAATTATAAGTAATTGCCGGAAGTACCGGAAATAGTGATACAAGGGTTGGCTTATACCCAACTATATTTTTATTCGCATCTAATTCTTCTCTATAATAAACAAAAAATGGGTTTCTGCGACTGTAAGCATTATACAAACTAAAAGTTAAATCAGTATTTCCTCTTTTAGTTTTGAGCTTCCATACTAGGCCCAAATCCAAACGGTGGGTTGGTGGCATTTGAAAATCATTTCTTCTAAAAAAATCCGGGGTTGCACTTATTGATGTTCCAAGCAAATTTTGACTTGCAAATCTACCACCTGCAATAGTTGCATAATTTCCTGTTCCGTATATCCAGGTTGCACTTAGGCTAAATCGTTCATTTAGTTTATGCATAACAACAATAGATATATCATGCCGGCGATCGTAACGTGGATGAAAGGCAATACCATAATTTATTTTATCAAATTGTCGCCAGGTCCAAGCCAAAGTATAGCCGATCCATCCGGTTGTTCTTCCTTTCTTTTTTTCAATATATGTCTCCACACCATAAGCCCATCCTTTACCAAAAACAAATTCTCTGCTTAAGTTCGTATTGGCAAAAAGTTGCGCTCCATCTCTGAAGTCAATGGCGTTCTTGATCCATTTATAATATCCTTCAACCGATATAAAAAAAGTATTACGAGCAACAGCTTGATGCAATCCTAAAGACACTTGATCGGAACTTTGTGGTTTTACGCCTTCTTCGCTTGGATACCAGACATCAGTTGGTAAAGAGGCGCCGCTGCTGCTTACTAAATGCAGGTATTGATACATTTTTGCATAACTGGCTTTGATGCTGGTGTTTGAAAAGAGGCTGTATTTTAATGCCAAACGAGGCTCTAAGCCATTATACGTTTTATTTTTTGTTGTAAAAACAGAGTTGCGAAGTCCAGAAACCACTTCAAATTTGTTACTTATAATCCAATCATACGAAACATAAGCTCCCATTTCTCCCGCTTCAATCATTCTTCCATCATCTAGGTCAATAAAATTGGAAGAAAATCCAAATTCGCCCACTGTAAAGCGATGGTATATGCCACTTACACCAAATTTTAAAGTGCGTTTGGAATCAAGATAATACGTCCAGTCATTTAACAGAGATTGGTCCCAAATACGAGAACCTAAGCTTGCAGTGGCACGCGAAAACCCCGAACTAATACGATAAAGATAACCGGACACTGCATATGCAGTAGAACTTTTTAATCTGCTATTATAAATGTGACTCCAATCGATCGTACTTGAACGGTTTCCCCACAATAAATTGGCTGAAAATGACCCTTGATTAAATTTTAAAACATCATTACCAAAATAGCCTGTTAACGACAGTTTGTTTTTTGCATTGATGTTATAATGCAACGAAGTATTAAAATCATAAAAAAAGTAAGCGGGTATTACGTCGTAATCTTCATTATCTTTATTTAACTCATTTAAGCCATTTGTAATTACGTCCAAGTAGGTTCTTCTACCGGCCACGAAAACAGATAGCTTATTTTTTATAATTGGAATATTAATACTTAATCGCGAGGATATTAATCCAATGCCGCCATTTACTTCTAATGAGTCTGCCTGACTTTTTATCATTTCCACATCCAACACCGAGGATAAACGACCTCCAAACTGAGCCGGAAAACCAGACTTATAGAGTGTTACATTTTTTACTGCATCGGAATTAAATACACTAAAGAAACCTAATAAATGATTGGGATTATAAACAGGTGCACGGTCAACTAAAATTAAATTTTGATCACTTCCACCACCTCTAACAAAAAATCCGGCAGTGCCTTCGCCTCCTGATTTTACACCAGGCTTTAACTGCAGAATTTTAATAATATCCACTTCACCAAAAATAGCGGGTAGTAGTTTGGCTTCTATCATGGAGATTTTATCCACACCCATTTCTGCTTTGTTTGTCTTCTCATTTGGATCGTTACTATTCGTAACCACTTCCACCTCTGCAAGCGCTTTATAATCTCTAAATAAAACTATTTTAATTGAATTATTGCCGGCGTTGCTAATGCTTATAATAGTATCTCTATAACCAATAAAAGATACTTTTAGCCGTGTAATAGACTGTTCGCTCCTTAGCTCGAATTTGCCATCGGCATTTGTAAATACAGCCTTACCGGTTTCTGGAGAGAATACAGTTACACCTATTAGTAGTTCTTTAGTAGAATAATCGGCTACGCTTCCCTTTAATAGAGTAATATTTTGAGCCTTTAGAAACGAAAAAAAAACTCCAAATAAAATGAAAAGCCAAAATCGAATTATTTTTAAATTATTATTACGACCGCACATTTTATTTTAATCTTAAAATTATCTATTATTTCCCACAAGTCAAATTACCACGCTTTAAATAACATTAAGAATACCATTATTGTTTATTTTTAACGTTTAAATGGCACTTCAACAAAAAAACAAAAATAAAATAATCGGTTAACGATTATCTGTTGAATTAAAAAGATTTTCTGAGGCAAAATTTTAAAAGGACATTAAGTTGTGTTTGCTAAAAACCCCCTTCTTATTGCCCCAAGGGGGGGGAAGATAGAAAAGCATTTGTTATGCGTTTTTTTATCTCGCAATTACAAATCGTTTGGTAACGCTTGACGTATTGTCATTCCGAAGTGAAGGATCTGGATTGAGATCCCTCGTGCCTCGGGATGACAGATTCAATAAATAAACGCCATTAGCTAAATCTTTTGTATTTATAGTTGCCGTGAAAGTTCCATTTGGTTGCTGAGCTTGTCGAAGCACTTCTTCTCTAACTATCTGCCCCAGACTATTTATTATTGAATAGTTAGTGTTGCACGCTTCGACTCCGCTCAGCGTGACAAATTCAATATTAATAATTTCATTAGCAGGGTTAGGATAAATGTTTAATTTATCATTTAACATTTGCCATTCAACATTTCCTGTTGCACTTGGATAAACAATTACTGTATCCCATTTTACGTTGCCGCAAATTTCTTGCCTAACAACATAAGTATCTATTGTTACACCCACAGTAACAGTAATGCCAGCCGCAGTGTCTATTGCAGTAGTAGTATTTGGCAATTTATACCACATACAAGCTTCATCTATGCCAACATCTTGTGGTCTGCCTAAATAAACAGTATTAAATGGTATTCCCCAAATATCTGGACCTGCATAAGCGTGTAAATCAATGTCAATAACGCTTATGTCATCATATAAAATATCTGAGGCAATTATGGGTAAATTCGCAGGATTAATGATTACCGAGTTTGTTGCAGCATCACTTTTAAAATTACCTAATATCATGTATTTTTCATTACCATTTGCTGTAAAAGTTCCAGTCAACAGAGACCAATTCAAAGTATCTGAAAGTATATTGTTTGTTGGATTCTGAATTTGAGGTGCCAAAAAGGTGATTGGTTTTTCACAACGTGTTATCGTATCCGAAGTACTGTCAGCAAAATACGCTCCGAATCCGTCCACACCATAGGTACATTGATTTGTAATATTGTAATATACTTTTACACAATACGTTTTATTTACTTGTAATTTTTGCTTTAACCTGTTTCGAGAATATCCTCTAAGGGTCTGTTGTGTGTTTGGTTTAAAAAAAAGAGTGCTTATAAAATAGTTATTACCAGTTCTAGGCCATTGGTAAGTGTAACTGTTGTTAGGAACTTGGCCTGTTGGCGGCAAGGAAGTTAGAATTGCACCAAAAAACTTATTTGTATCAAGGGAGCTCCAGTATTTCGCAATCAACGGAGCAAAAGATTGATTACAGTTGAGGCAATCCTCAAAACTACCGTTGCTAACGTAATTAGCAATTTGTCCAAATGAATAGTTAGGGAATAAAAAAACTACAAGCATTAAGAACTTGTAGTATTTTAAATAAAAAAACTTATTTACTAATAACGAGTTTGTTTGTAGTTCGCTCACCAATTTCATTACTTAAATCTACGAAATAAAATCTAAAGCAGAATTTACTCGCAAATTAGAATGTAAGGCCATTGTGGGTCTTTCCTTCAGTAAAGAAGATCAGTTAGTGTAACCAACTTAACTTATGATGAAAAATTAATTAGGTACCTCGTAATAAATGGGGTCGCCTTTTAATGGAGCTATATCTTTCTTGAATTTTTCAATTATTTCAGTCTCGTCTATAGTTACCGGAGCATAGGCCTTAGCTACCTTTTCAATAACTTTTATAAACGTTTCTTTTAATTCCGGACTCAAATAATGACTGTTAACACGTATTTGCCCCATAGCCCAATTATAAGCGTCTTCGGTGGAGGTTTTATCTTTGTCCATTATTTTAAAAATAATGTCCGAAATATTAAATCCCTGATCTTTCATGCGCAATTCTGCTTCAACAATATCATGAAATTTTTGACGCTCCTCTTTTTGAACGGAGCCATCTGCACGGGCAATGGCATAAGCCATTTCGCCTATTGCGTAATGTAAATTTTCTGTTGGTGTCATTTTATTTTGATTTTGTTTAACTAAGTTAATATTTAATTTTTAGGTTTTGGATGAGGGATGTCATTTTTAAGGATGATTTCTGTCAATTAAAAGCGCCGCATAAATGACCGATCAGGCCACTTGTTAAATAAAATTGGCCACCTAAGCAACCGAACAAAAAGCAAATAACCTTTCGTTTACCTTTACTGAAGGATCATAATAAACAACATATATATTAACCTTTAAAATTAATTTTATGAAAACAACAAAGAATGAGGGGATGATCTCTAAGAGAGTAGTTCTCGAAAGCGTAATGTTATTATTATCAATTTTGGTTATTTCAAATACCATTGATTCTTTATTTAACTCTTCAAAAGCTAGTTTATTTTTGTATTCTTTAACCGGACTGATGTTCTTTTCTTTATTTTTTCTTTACCAATTGAATAAAGGTTTTTCGAAGAATAAAAATCTTCAACCTTTAAAACCTGAAAAGAAAATTAATCAGGTTAGAGATCACTATCATTATTATCATAAGGTGGTAAAAAAAACAGCGTAGCTCAACTATTAGAAAACAAAAAAGGATCTCATGTATTGTCATGCTGACGAAGGCGATGTGCTGAGCTAGTCGAAGTAAAGCATCTGTTCTATTCAGATTTCATACTTCGACTCCGCTCAGTATGACGCCTATTCTCGGAATGACAATTGGATTAATTCACTTTGATATTACAAAATAGCTCAACCATTAGAAAACAAAAAAGGATCTCATGTATTGTCATGCTGACGAAGGCGATGTGCTGAGCTAGTCGAAGTAAAGCATCTGTTCTATTCAGATTTCATACTTCGACTCCGCTCAGT
>JALHPG010000025.1:0-22212 GCA_022842625.1 Bacteroidia bacterium
CTTACACAATAATAAATGCCGAAGGATTGCATTTACTGCCAGGCGCCATAGATGATCAGGTACACTTCCGCGAACCGGGTTTAACTCACAAAGGAGAAATTTACACCGAAGCCAAAGCAGCAGTTGCAGGAGGTGTTACATCTTATATGGAAATGCCAAATACAGTTCCGCAAGCAGTAACTATTGAAGAGCTAGAGAAAAAATACACCAGAGCTTCTCAATGCTCTTTGGCTAATTATTCTTTTTTTATGGGAGGCACAAACCATAATTTGGAGGAAACTTTAAAAGTTGATTATTCAAAAGTATGCGGTCTTAAAATTTTTATGGGATCTTCAACCGGTGATATGTTGGTAGATCATCAAGAAGTATTAGAAGGTTTTTTCTCAAAAACAAAGGGCTTAATTGCTGTTCATTGCGAATTTGACCCTTTGGTAAAAGAAAATCAAAAACGCATGATCGAAGAATATGGCGAAGATCTTGCTCCATATTTTCATCCCATCATTCGCAATGAAGAAGTTTGCTATCTATCCTCATCCATGGCGGTAGAACTAGCTAAAAAATACAATACTCGTTTACACATTTTACATATTTCAACCGCTAAAGAATTAGCCCTGTTCAGTAATAAAACTCCATTAAAAGAAAAACGAATTACCGCAGAGGCTTGCATTCATCATCTTTGGTTCAGTGATGAAGATTATAAAGCAAAAGGTAATTATATTAAATGGAATCCTGCTGTAAAAACTGCGTACGACCGCGATAAAATTTTTGAAGCTGTATTAAATGATACCATTGATGTAATTGCAACAGATCACGCACCACATACTATCGAAGAAAAAGAATTACCTTATTTAAAAGCCCCTAGCGGAGGTCCATTGGTGCAACACAGCATTATTGCTATGCTGGATTTTTATCACAATAAAAAGATCACGCTAACTAAAATCGTACAAAAAATGAGTCATAATGTAGCCGATCTTTTTAGAATTGAAAACAGAGGTTACATCAGAGAAGGTTATTATGCTGATCTTGTTTTAGTAAATTTAAACAAACCGCAAACCGTTACCAAACAAAATATTTTGTACAAATGCGGCTGGAGTCCGTTTGAAGGACATACCTTTAAAAGTAGTATTGAAAAAACGTTTGTTAGTGGTCATCTGGTTTACGACAATGGAAAATTTGACGAAAGTAAATACGGTGCCCGTTTGTCATTTAAACATTAAGTGATGGAAGTTAATAGACTAAATTCTATTTTACCCTTGGTCATTTCCACCGCTAAAAAAGCCGGTGAATTTATTCGCAGCGAAAGAAAAACTTTTTCTTCGGATAAAATTGAGATCAAAGGTCTTAACGACCTTGTGAGTTATGTAGATAAAAAGTCAGAAGAAATTATTGTCAAAGACCTTCAAACTATTTTTCCTGAAGCTGGTTTTATTGTGGAGGAAAATACACGTTCCGAAAAAAAAGAATACAACTGGATCGTTGATCCTTTAGATGGCACTACAAATTTTATTCACGGCATCCCTTGTTATGCCGTTAGTATAGCGCTTGAACATAAAGGCCAAATTATTTTAGGCGTGGTTTATGAGGTTAGCAGAGATGAATGTTTTTATGCCGTAACCAATGGCGGAGCGTTTTTAAATGAAAAACGTATAAAAGTTACAACACACGAAACTTTAAAAGATTGTTTGATCGCTACCGGTTTTCCGATCTATAATTTTGAACGAATAAACCCTTACTTAAAAACGTTGGAGTATCTTATGCGAAACACGCATGGCATTAGGCGAATTGGCGCTGCTGCTGCCGACCTATGTTATTTGGCGTGCGGAAGAGTGGATGCTTTTTTTGAATACAATCTAAATTCTTGGGACGTGGCTGCAGGAGCGCTCATTGTAAAAGAGGCCGGCGGCAAGATATGCGACTTTAAAAAAGGTGATGATTGGTTGTTTGGAAAAGAACTAATTGCTGCTAATTCAAAGGTTTTTGAGCAGTTTTCAAGCGAAATTATTAGCAATTTTCGTCAAAACGCTTAAATACTAAGCTATTTCTGTAAATAAGTACTAGGGTTTCTTTTTGTCTAAATGGATTTTTTTTCTATATTTAGAGCCTAATACTAAATTGAAACCTGAACTATTAATTTATACTTTATGAAACGTATTATTTTTATTTTATTACTTGTACAATTTGTTAGTGTTTTTCGCTCTCAAACAACAAACACAAGAAATTGGAGAAAAACCGAGAAAGACTCAATGGCAAATGCTTTCTTGCTTTATGAGGAGAAAAATTTTAAAATGGCGCTTCCTTATTTTGAGAACATCCACAAAGGTCATCCAAAAGAAGAATTTGTAAAATATATGTTTGGTAAAACCGCCCTTTACCGAAGCGATAAATATGAAGATGCATTAAAAATGTTACAAGAGGTTTACGCAAAAAATCCAAAAGTAGATGTTATTGAATACGATCTTGCACGTGCTTTGCATTACAATTACAAGTTTGATGAGGCTTTAGAAATGGTTGACAGATTTTTAGCAAATAAACGCACAAAACCTGAAGAAAAACCAGCAGCAGAGTTCTTAAAAAAATACATTCTTAACGCAAAATATTACGGATCCATTCCTACGCCTGCAAAAATCACAAATATTGGAACACCAATCAATAGCTCAGATGAAGAATATGTACCAACAATTTCGGCAGACGAATCGGTAATGATTTACACCTATACCGGACCAAAAAGTAAAGGCGGTAAATTAAATGAAACTATCATGATGCCTGATTCAATTAATGGTATTTATTTGGAAGATGTTTACATGTCTATCAAAGCCAACGATCAGTGGCAAACACCAATGGCTCTTGATAATATTAATACAAAAAGTCACGATGCTGCAATTTCACTAAGTCAGGATGGTCAAACATTATTTATTTATAAAGATGATGCAGAAGGACATGGAGATATTTATCAAAGTAATTTAGTTGGAGAAACTTTTTCTTTTGCTACAAAACTAAAAGGAGAAATAAATACCATTTCGCAAGAAGGACACTGTTCTTTATCGCCTGACGGAAAAACATTATATTTTACTAGTGATCGTCCGGGAGGATTTGGCGGAAGAGATATTTACAGAGCAAAATTAATGTCAGATTCTACTTGGGGGAATGTTGTAAACCTTGGTGATTCAATTAACACTAAGTACGACGAAGATTCTCCGTACATTCATCCTGACGGTTCATCATTATTTTATAGTTCAAACGGACCAAAAAGTAGTGGTGGATACGATATTTTCAGAGCATACATGGAACCAACGGATTCATCTTTTAAAAAGACAGAGAACTTAGGATTCCCAATTAATACACCAGATGATGATATTTATTTTGTATTAGCTGCAAACGGAACAAGAGGTTATTACAGCAGCGGAAAAGCAGGTGGACAAGGATTAAAAGATATTTACTTAGTTGAAACAGGATTTGAAGCTAAGACCCCTGTTTTATTATTTGTTAAAGGTAAAGTTACATTTGATGGCGCGCCGGTTGAATCTACTATAAAAGTTGAAGTAACTTCAAAAAACAATGCTGTATTCAGCACTATTAAAACTATTCCTGCTAGCGGAAATTACTTAGTATCATTGCCTCCGGGGCAAGCATACAAGATCACTTACAATTACAAAGATGAAAAACCAAAAACGTTTGAATTTGATGCTACACAAATTACAGCTTTTACAGAAAAAATTGTAGACATTAAATTTGCAACTCCAATTGATACTATTCCGGTTGCTGCTACCGTTCCCGGAAAACCTTTACCAAATGAGTTCGATAAAGAAGCAATTACTTTATTACAGAAAAAAATAAGTAAATATTCTTCTGCCTACGGGAAAATATCTGCTGAAGGTTTGGAATTTAAAGTACAAGTGGCAGCCTTTAAAAATCCTAAAAATTATAAATTCAAACATTTAAAAGGTTTAGGTAAAATTGATAAATTATTATTAGGAGATGGCATTACAAGAATTACTATTAATGGCACGTTTAAAACATTAGAATCTGCTTGGATACACAATAAAAAAGTGATTAAGGCTGGTCAGGATGATGCCTTTGTAACTGTGTTATACCAAGGTAAACGTATTTATCTTGAAGAATTAACCAAGATGGGAATTTATAAATAACGATTTGTTACTTCAACAAAAAAACCTGCATGATAACATGCAGGTTTTTTTATTTATATACTTTTCATGCTAACGAAGGCTCTGTGATGAGCCGGCCGAAGTAAAGCATCTATTTAATAGATTTAACAGATCCCTCCTTCGTCGGGAAGACATCAAGATTTCTCAAGCAACATCATTGCCCATTCATTTTCATTTTTATAAGAAATAAATCTTAAATTTTGGCTTTCGGCAACAGATTTTAATTCATCCATATCGGTAGTAAAAAAACCACTCAAAAATAATTTGCCACCTACTATTAATTTACTTGAATAAACCGGAATATGTGCTTTTAATATATTTTTATTAATGTTTGCAATAATAATATCAAATGGTTTTTCGCTTTCTAAAGAATCAATATCACCTTTTTTCACTACAATCTCCGAACAGTTATTATTAGCACAATTTTCGATACTATTCTCAACGCTCCACTCATCAATATCTATCGCCAAAATATCATTTGCGCCTAAAAATTTGGCTAAAATCGCCAGAATTCCAGTGCCACAACCCATATCTAAAATGCGTTTATCTTTAAAATCTGTTTCAAACATGGCTTTGCAAACTAACCTTGTGGTTTGGTGATGCCCTGTACCAAAACTCATTTTTGGCATGATCACAATTTCATGTTTAAAGGAATTATTCTTTTCATGAAAAGGTGCGCGAATAAAAAGAAGATCATCCACTAAAACAGGTTCAAAGTTTTTTTCCCATTCTGCATTCCAATTTGTAAGCGCAATTTTTTTGATCTCGCAGGTAAATGTAAAATCATCAAAAACAAATTCGCTTAGATCAATATTTGTTGTGTTTTCTTCTTTTATGTAGGCGGTAAATCCTGATTCATTAAAATCAAAACTTTCAAATCCGAAATCAGAAATTAATGCCATTAAAATTTCAGAGCCCGGTTCCGGCGGGCTTACAGTAAACTGGTAACTTAAATAACTCATTGAGTGATCAATTAAAAAGAAGAAATTATTTTACAAAAATCATCGGCCTTTAAACTAGCTCCACCAATTAAGCCTCCGTCTACATCGGCACAAGAAAATAATTCACTTGCGTTTTGTGCATTACAACTTCCTCCATATAAAATTGGCAAATTTTGAGCAGTAACTTCAGAAAATAAATGACTTACAATTCGGCGAATATAAGCGTGCATTTCCTGCGCCTGCTCTGGCGTGGCGGTTTCACCGGTTCCAATAGCCCAAACCGGCTCGTAAGCCAAATAAATATTTTTTAATTGCTCTTCAGAAAAACTTTTTAGCACATTTTCTAATTGAAGTTTAACCGTATCAAAATGCTGACCGTGTTTTCTTTCTTCTAAGTGCTCGCCGAAACAAAAAATAACTTTTAAATTATTATTTAAGGCATGTTGAATTTTTAAAATGAGTTGGCCATCCGTTTCCTTAAAAAAAGTTCTTCTTTCGCTATGTCCAACTAACACAAAATCACAAGCAATAGAACTTAACATCTCGGCAGAAACTTCTCCGGTATAAGCCCCTTTAATATGCTCGCTGCAATTTTGTGCCCCTACAAAAAAATTAGTTTCTGTAGCCAAGTTATCTACAGCTGTTTTTAAGAAAGGAAATGGCGCAAAAATAATTTTTTCAATTTGTGAAGAATGATTTGATCCTGTTTTTATATCACTGATCAAGCTAATTGCTTCATCAAGATTGGTATTCATTTTCCAATTACCGGCTACTATTTTTTTTCTACCCATAAGGAAATTTATTTTACTCTAACGCGAGGGTCAAGGATGCCGTAAACAATATCCACTATAATGTTTATGCCTACAAAAATGGTTGCAAAGATCAAGGTTGCTCCCATAACTACCGGAAGATCATTTTTACTAAGTGCTTCTACCACTTCGTATCCAATACCCTTCCAACTAAATATTTTCTCTACAAAAACCGCCCCTGCCATTAAACCAGCAAACCAGCCGGAAATAGCAGTAACAACGGGGTTTAAAGCGTTTTTTAAGGCATGCTTAATAATTATTTTTCTATAACTTAATCCTTTTGCTTTGGCGGTTCTAATGTAATCTTGAGATAAAACATCCAACAATGAACTTCTGGTTAATTGAATAATGATGCTTAAAGGGCGCATTCCTAAGGTTATTGCGGGCAAAATAAGGTTCTTTAATTTAAGCGTTTCGCCATTCCAAACATCTATATCGTATAAACTTCCCGAAGGATCCAATCCTGTATAATCTGATAATACATAGCCAAAAAGCCAAGCAACGATCAAACCCACCAAAAATGAGGGAGCACTCATACCAAAAACAGTGGCCAAAACAAAAACTACCCGGTCAAAAATAGAGTTTTTACGAGTGGCGGTTAATATTCCGAAAAATATTCCAATTACAGAGGCAATAATAATTGCTGCAAAGGCCAGTACAGCCGTTTCCGGCAAAGTATCTTTAATAATTTCCGTAACATCTCTTTTGGTAATATAACTCCGTCGCAGGTAAGGCCATTTAAAAACAACAACGCGCTCTGTGCCTATCGTAAACAAAGGGGTCCACGAATATTTTTCGGGATTTAAATACCACAAGCTTTTATTGTTCTTATAATTATGAATGGATACAGGAAAAAGATCGTTTAAGTAGTGGGTATATTGAACAGCAATTGGTCTGTTGGTTCCAAGATCTCGGTGGATAGCTTCTACTGCCTCTTTACTGGCACGCTGTCCGAGCATAACTGTTGCGGGGTCGCCAGGCAAAACATTAAACAAAAAGAATATAGTGGTGATTACACCAAAGAGCACCAAAATGCCATAAAAAAATTTTGAAAGGATAAATTTTACCACAGTTTAAAAAAGTACAAGCGCTAAGATAATTAATTATATTTATGAATAGAAACTGTTTTTAGATAAAGCGTATTTTTGTACGTATTAATTTTGACCAATTATTGAAAAAATACTTAAATATCATAGGTTTTTTATACATTTTACTTGCAAATAGCCTCCTAAAAGGTCAAAAAGTAGGATTGGTTTTAAGTGGTGGTGGGGCAAGCGGGCTTTCTCACATAGGCGTTTTAAAGGCTTTGGAAGAAAATGAAATTCCCATTGATTACATTTCGGGCACCTCTATTGGCAGTCTAATTGGCGCCTACTATTCTATAGGCTATACCCCACAGGAAATTGAAAATGTGGTAAAAACAAGCTTTTTTCAGAGTATAACCAAGGGCGATCTACCTGCCAAATATGAATATATGGTTAAAAAAAGAGAAGATTATGCATCTTGGCTTACATTTAAACTCAATTTTAAAGATCATTACCTCAAAAATTTGCCAACAAATGTGATCAATTCCATTCCTATTGATTATTATTTAATGGAAACCTTTACAGGTGTTTCAAATTCAGTAAAAAATAATTTCGACAGTCTTTTTGTACCATTCAGATGCATAGCTTCAGATGTTCAAAATAAAAAAACCATTGTTTTTAAAAATGGAGATCTATCAAGTTCTGTGCGAGCTAGTATGAGTTATCCTTTTTATTTACGTCCAATCTCAATAGATGGAAAGTTGTTGTTCGATGGAGGCTTATATAATAACTTCCCTACGGATGTAATGTATAACGATTTTAATCCTGATTTTATTATTGGATCGAATGTTTCGGAAAAAAATCTTGCGCCGGACGATGACAACCTATATATGCAATTGAGAAATTTATTGATGAACCAAACAAATTTTGATCCTGTTTGTGAGAACGGTATTTTAATTGAACCTTGGAGTGATGTTAGTTTATTTAATTTTGCCAATGCACAACGACTTATTGATAGTGGATATTACGCCACTTTAAGGGTTATACCACAAATAAAAAAACAAATTCAACACCAAAGAAGTTTAAAAGACCTTGAAGAAAAACGCAAAAAATTTAGTAATTATCAAAAACTGGAAAATATTATCTATGATAACTTGATAGTATCAGGCTATAATAAAAATCAAACAAAATTTATTTCAAAAAGTATATTTTATAAAAACAAACCTTTTACCATTGATCAACTAAAAAAGCGCTATTTTAGATTAGCGGGTGATGATAAAATAAAAAATATTTTTCCAATTTCTGTTATTGATACAACAACAAATAAATACACTTTAAAACTATTTGGTAAAAAAGAAAAACCTTTTTATGTTGAGGCCGGCGCGATTTTATCTAATCGCCCGATAAGTGAGGCTTTTATCGGTATTCAATACAATCACTTGGGTAAAATTGGAACAAGCCTATACGCCAATGGCTATTTAGGAAAATTATATTCGGGTACACATTCGCATTTACGATTTGATTTTCCGGGAAAAAATCCTTTTTATATTGAGCCTTCATTTACTTATTCGCGTTGGGATTATTACAGCAGCAGTGTTTTGTTTTATGATTTTTTAAAACCCGCGTATCTAATTCAAGAGGATAAATTTGGTGAAGTGAAAATTGGAATTCCTGTTGGAAATATTTCTCAAGCAAACTTTGCAGTTGGATACACTGAGTGGAAAAACCAATATTATCAATCAGAAAATTTTACAAAACTTGATACTACCGATAAAACCTATTTTGACTACGGCTATATACAAGGTAACTACACTATAAACACCTTAAACCGAAAAATGTATGCAACCGAAGGAACATTTTTAAATGCCAGAGCAAGATTTTTGCAAGGACGAGAAAGCCATCAGCCCGGAAATACAAGTATAGATACAACCTACTTTAGAAATGTTAAAGTGCCTGAATGGTTGCAGCTTAAAATTACAATAGACAAATATTTTAAAACATTTAAAGGATTTAAAATCGGATTATTTGGAGAGGCAGTTTTTTCAACCCAAAGTTTTTTTAGTAACTATCAAGCAACGATTCTTTCTGCTCCTGCATTTAATCCAACACCTGAGAGCCAAACTTTTTTTATTGATGCATACAGGGCACACAAATACTTAGCCGGTGGCTTTAAGGCCATTGCTACGCCAATAAAAAATATTGATATTAGAGCAGAAGCTTATTTATTTCAACCAATAGAATCTATTCTTAAAACAAGTAACGGCGGCTCAAAGTACAGCACACCTTTTTTATACAGACATTTTTCCGGATTAACAGCCGTAGTATATAACAGCCCTATTGGACCCATTAGTGCAGGAGTAAATTTTTATGATCAAAACGATAATTCTTTTTCATTCTTCTTTCATATTGGATACATTATTTTTAACCGCAAGTCGATCGACTAAAAAATAATGATCAAAAAAAAACCGCCATAAGCGGTTTTTAATATTTAAAATTCATCCTCGTTAAAAAAGAAATCATCTTTTGTTGGATAGTCAGGCCAAATTTCTTCAATTGTTTCATAGCTCTCACCTTCGTCTTCCATTTCCTGCAAGTTTTCAATTACTTCCATTGGTGAACCGCTGCGCATAGCGAAATCAATTAATTCATCTTTTGTTGCAGGCCAAGGTGCATCTTCTAACCAACTTGCTAATTCTAATGTCCAATACATACTTTTATCTTTAAATTTTCAGCCTTTTATTTTCATGCAAAGAAAATAATTTTTTGCTAAGAAGAAAGGATTATTTTTAAAAAAATACAGTTTTTATTACACAAATATAACACATTGACTTTCAGTATGTTGTAAGATAAAAACATAATTAATTATACCTTGGTCCTTAAATACTATTCTTTAAACCTATGATTATTCCTTAATAAGCTTTTTATAATAGTCTTTACCGTCAATTTCTATTTTTAAAAAATAAGATCCTTGTGCTAAATTTAAATTTGAAACCGGTAATACTAGGTTAATTATTCCGTTTTCTTCCTTCAATTCCATTGCTTTTAATTCTTTTCCTGTAATGTCTATTAACGCAATTTTAATTTTAGAAGAATTTTTATTCACAAGCTTCAAATTGATCTGATTTGAAAATGGATTAGGAAAAACCTCTAAACTAATTAGGTCCGAATTTTCTTTAATACCAATGTTTATAGAGGTAGTGTCAACTTTTTGTCCGTTACTACTAATTACGTTACTAAACAACCCTGCACCATTTTCGGCTTTTATATTTAAATAATAAATAGTGTTTTGTGTTAGATTTAATGTGTGAGCTGTTACAGATGTTGCTGCCCAATTACTAGTCCAGGTTTTTGTGTTTGTAGCTCCGGGACTTGTACCAATACTATACCAATATGCAGCAACTGCAGAATTGCTATCAATTGAATTACCCCAATTTGCCCTCAAAGAATCTGTAGTATTTACAACAGCAATATCAGCGGCATTGCCATCATTTACATATGCTATATTGCTTGGCGGTGTCCAATCAACATTAACATCGTGATAATAAATAGACGATAGATTACCGGCTGTATCCTGACAAATAGATTTTATTTTACCCGCATTTTGCGTTGGATTTGGATTTAAGTAACGCATTTCATTTGCTAATCCTGAGCCAACATTAACGTTAACAGATCCAGCTCTTGAACGGTATACTTTTATTTCATCAATACTAAATTTACAATTTCCACTTCTAAAACTTATTGAACTGCCTGTTTGATATGGTGCTGTATCAGTCCAAGTAGCAATAAGACCATTGTTCCAATACACAGAAATTTTTCCTGTAATTCTATCAAAGATCACTTTAATATCATACCACTGCGCCGGGGAAAAAGTATGTGTTTGAGAAATTTTTGGAGCACCTATTACATCATTTACAGTTTTATAAATTTCTACTTTTTGATCATCTAAACGAAACCAAACAAAATAAGAATTATTTCTGTTCGGCATTGTTGGGTTATCGCAAGCAAAATGCAAACCGGCACGACGAGTAGTTCCTGCGCCTTCAAACTTGGCTAAAAAATGATACATGTAACGGTTACTTAATGATTGAGTTAGAGCGGCATAAATATTGGTATTTCCGGCAGATGCACTAATTTCGTCAGTTTGCACTAAGGCGTTTCCTCCTATCCCCCAAACTCCAACGGTTGGAGTCCATTCAGGATGAATGGTATTATCAAAATTATCCGCAAAAAAACCTTTGGTGTAATTGGCGCGCCATTCGGTTCCGTTAAAATCGATCACCTGATAATAACCTTTTTCAACACCACTTCCTCCAACATTATCTACATCACTAACAGTAGCGGTAAATGCGGCAGTCTTCCAGGCGTTAGTTGTATTTACAACAGTTGTTGGTGCAACATTATCAACCGGTACTGCAACAACCGTACCATTCATTATAAAATTGGCGGCCCAACCAGCAGCTGTTGTAGCGCAATCACTTCTAAATTCAACTAACACACTATCATTAACCGAAGTAACAGGGCCTGGATTTACCGTGCCTGTATACTGCCCAATTAAGGGTGAATTTATAGAACCCCCATTATAAATAAATAAATTATCGTAACCACTTTCAAGATTAAAAGCAGTAAAACTTAAAGTAATATTTGTAGTTCCGGCTTTTGTAAACAACCAAAATTTACGCTCATCGTTACCATAATTACTTCCGGATCCGCCACTATCATAAAATGCGCCTGTAGCTGTTGTGTAAGTAGCTGTAATAGAATACGTATTATTGATTAGTTTATAAAACCTCGACCAATTCCATAGTGGCCCCGGATCGGTATGTGTTTGATTTGGATTCATTTGATGACCTTTCACTTTCACGCAACTTCCTTGCAAACACTGAGGGCTAGTGCCGCTGCAACCCGGACCATAATAGGTTCGCAAAGGATTAATAGAATTACTTGAACAAATATCTTTTGTTAAAGCCGCTGATGAATTGTACATAGCTGTTGTGAACCAAGAAATATTGCTAACGTATCCCTCATGCTCAATACCAACCGTGTAGGGATTTTCAGTGCCAACATGCCAGGCCTTTGCACTTTCTAAAACCATTTGTGTTACTTGCCCGTCAGAGCTGCGAACAACATAGTGTGCAGAAGCGCTTGCTGAACAATTTTGAAACCATGAAATGCACCCTGCATAACTTCCCTGCACAAAATGAATAGTTACAGCTGAGATCTGAGTGCCACTGCGACTGCTGAAATTACAAGAAGCCGCCGGATTATAGAGTGCCGGTGGATAATCGGGAGACAGAACATTTGATGCTGAAGTTATCTTATAACTATCGCCGTTTTGATTAGATACCGAAGACTTATTTATGATAATACTTTTTGAGCTTAAAACAGAATAGTTGTCGCCAAAAATTTTCACAAGGTCTATTTTGTGATCGGGAAAGCCATATTGATCCTGAAACTCAGCATTGGATAAAAACCAGAAGATCTGATATAGATGCGCATTCAAGGCAAAATTATTTTGTAGGTCATTCGCAATTGGCAACTCGCTTAACTCAATTAAAATAGATTGATACCTGCTAAGATCATCAGAAAAAATATTTTTTTGAACCTGTAAAACGTTAAATGCTTTTGCATAAGCAAGAACAGATATCTCTGGCGAAGAAATAATTTCTTTTTCAGAATAACCTGAAAGTTGTGCTACACGCAATAAGTTATTTCTAAAATAATTTTTGCCCTCTAACACTAATCCCATTACACCATAGGTTTTTGGGTAGCCAATACAACTCGATTCGTAAGATTCATCAAGATGATGAAAACGAGTTTGCGTAAAAGAAACCGCCTCTAATATTCCTTTTGGGATAGAAGGATTTAAACTGTATGCTTTTTTAAATGATCGGTAAAATGGATTTTCAACTAACAGATCGTTAGCATTTGTAATTAAAAAAGTAAGCGAAAAAAATAAACTAAAAATACGTTTCATTATAAATTTTTTTGGTTGGGTGAAGATAAAAAATTTAAACACAAGCTTCCTTAACAAATAGTTAAAAAACAACTCAAATTAGAACGTTAAAGTCCTGAAACGCTTGTTTAGCAATGGCTAAATCGATTTTAGTTTTTATTTGGCGCGATTAAAATAATCTTCCAACATTTTTTTTGCTAAAGAAAAAGGTTGGATGTTTTGATCGTTTTTTTTCGAATTTATTTCTTCTATCGCAGCGTGAATTTTTGGATCGGAATAAAATTTTTGTTTTAGTTGCTCATCGATCGTTTTTAAAAAAAGATCGAATTGTTGTTCTTTTCTTTTTTGAAGAAAAAATCCATTTATACTTGTGAAGTTTTTATACTCCTCTATCATTTTATATACCTCGTCAATCCCTTTGTTCTCAGTACTCGAGCAAATTTGTGTTCTAGGTATCCATCCGCTTTCTGATGCTTGAAATAAATGCATGGCATGTGCATACTCTGCTCTTGCCATTTTTGCTTTTTCTAAATTAGCACCGTCTGCCTTGGTTATCACCAATGCATCGGCCATTTCCATAATGCCACGCTTAATGCCTTGCAATTCATCTCCTGCACCCGCTAACATTAACAGTAAAAAGAAATCGGTTATTTTACTTACCGAAATTTCGCTTTGCCCTACTCCAACAGTTTCAATAATTATAAAATCAAAACCTGCTGCTTCGCACAATAAAATTGTTTCGTAAGTGGAACGTGCTACACCGCCAAGATTTCCGCTGCTTGGCGAGGGACGAATAAAAACATTTTTCTTAACAGATAATTCTTCCATCCGGGTTTTATCACCCAAAATACTGCCTTTGGTTTTATCACTCGATGGATCGATCGCTAACACCGCTAATTTATGTCCGTTCTTTAATACTTCGTTACCAAAACTTTCAATAAACGTACTTTTACCTACGCCCGGAACGCCGGTAATACCAAGTCGAAACGACCTTCCTGATCTTTCAACAATACCATCAATTATTTTTTCGGCAAGTAATTGATGTTTTTCGTTTTGAGACTCGATGATGGTAATGGCTTTGCTTAAAACAGCTATATCACCATTGATGATACCATTAATATAAAATTCGGCCGGTTGATTATGAAATGGTAAACTCAAATTATTCGAATCTTAAATGCTTAACTGAAATACCTTTATTTTGAAGTTCTTTTAAAGAGTCGATTCCTATTTGTAAATGATCTCTGGCGAAATCGGTTGTTACTTTTTTATCGCTGTCTTCTGTTTTAACGCCATCCGGTATCATTGGTTGATCGCTCACCAATAATAGAGCGCCAACAGGTATTTCGTTAAAAAATCCAACACTAAAAATAGTTGCCGTTTCCATATCAATGGCCATAGCTCTTACCTCCCTCAAATATTCTTTAAAGCGCTCGTCGTGCTCCCATACTCTTCTGTTTGTGGTGTAAACCGTTCCGGTCCAGTAATCGCGCCCGCTTAAACGGATGGTATAAGAAATAGCTTTTTGTAAATTAAAAGATGGTAAAGCCGGCACTTCCAGCGGAAGATAATCGTTCGATGTTCCCTCGCCTCTAATGGCGGCTATAGGTAAAATAAGATCGCCAATTTGATTTTTCTTTTTTAAGCCGCCGCATTTACCCAAGAACAAAACCGCTTTTGGTTTTATAGCCGTAAGTAGATCCATAATAGTAGCTGCCATTGCACTACCCATGCTAAAGTTTATTATCGTTATTCCTTCGTGGGTGGCGGTTTGCATAGGACGATCTTGTCCTTCAATTGGCACATTATAAAGTTCAGAAAACATTTTTACGTAGCCACTAAAATTGGTCAACAAAATATAGGAACCAAATTCTTCTAATTTTTTTCCTGTATAACGGGGCAACCAATTATTTACAATTTCTTCTTTACTCTTCATATCAGAATGTTGTATTTTTTATTTGTTGTAAAAGGGTAATTTCATATTGATTGTATTTTGTAGAATAAAAATCTCTCAGAAATCAATTAATGTAAATATATTTAAAAAATATTTGTCATACTTGAACTTACCAATAAAATATCCATTATTTAATACTAAACTTAAAAAGCTAAAGGGTCAAACCTATATTTTTGATGAAGTAAGAAAAAAATGGTTGGTTTTAAGTCCTGAAGAATGGGTTAGACAACATTTGATCCACTTTTTGATAAAACAAAAAAAATACCCTGCTTCATTAATTTCAATAGAGAAAGAGATAATTTTAAACGACCTTAAAAAGCGTTACGATATTGTTGTTTATAATAAACAACTCCAGCCAATTATAGTTATTGAATGCAAAGCTCCTTACATTGAATTAGACCAAAGTGTTGTAGAACAGGCATTACGCTACAATTTGATAATTAAGGCGAGCTATTTGATGCTGAGCAATGGTGTTAGTGATATTACCTTTAACAATTTAAATCAACAGGTTAATTTACCTGATTATTTAGAGATCTAATTTTTAATAAACTTAATAACGCTTTTCGAATTGCCGCTAGTTATTTGTAAAAAGTAAATTCCGGAATTTAACGCAGTTACATCAATAGAATTAGCATTATTTTTCTCGATCATCATTTCTCCAACCAAGTTAAATACTTTACTATTCGCGTCAGAAGTCCCTTCAATAAAGAGTTTTTCTGTTACTGGATTTGGAAATACCTTAATATTATGAGCAAAAGTATTTTCGCTTAATCCAACATTTGGAACAAACTGACCCAATTTATATTTTCTAAAAAAACGCCATATTTCAACACTAGCGCTAAAATCTTGATTGGTATTTCCTAAAAATGCAAATGCACCGGGCCAAGAGTGACCGCCGCCAATTACCTTATACAATTCAACGCTGCTGCCGCTTGTGCCGCCTGAATAAACATAATGCAAGACAGTAGAATTATCGGTAATGCTGATATTTGGAACGGAAAAAGTTGTAGGTGCAGAATTACAATTATTGTGACTACTCCATTTTTTTACTACACTATCTATTGGCGCAAAAGTTCCGTCACCTAAATAGTTTACAGTACCATCAGCGGTGCCATGAATTTCCATTATAGGAAAAGGGCGACTTGGTGCACAAGTAAACCAAGAGTTTAACATACTTCCTGTAACAGAAGCGATTGCAGCAATTCTATTTGGTAAATTACAGGCTAGATAATAACTCATAATGCCACCGTTGCTCATGCCACAACTATAAACTGAATTCAGATCAATATTGTAATTCAACTTTAGTGAATCGATCAGATCACTCATAAAAAGGACATCATTTTCGGTGCCACCAAAACCTGCATTCCAATACTGGTTACCCAAAGGAGCTTTTCCTTCAGGATAAACCATTAAAAAATTTGCAGTGTCGGCAATGGGCATAAAATTAGAATAAAATTGCTGCTGAAGGGCGTTAGAAGTATAGCCATGCAAATTTAATATAAGTGGAACCGATTGCGAAGCTGTATAAATCGTAGGCACATACAATCTGTATTTACGCATGATATTGTTTGACATAATGCTGTCAATAACTGTTACACCGCTTTGTCCAAAACAAAACAAGCCTGTTATTAAAAACAAGCTTGCTAATATTATTTTTTTTAGTCTCATAATTAAGACCAAGATACTAAATTTTTAGTTATTCAACATAACCGGCATCACTAGCATTAATATATCTTCTGCCGGATTTGATTTGTTGTTTGGTAAAATAATTCCTGCGCGATTTGGGGCGCTCATTTCGATCGTAATTTCATCACACTCTAAATTACTTACCATTTCCATTAAAAAGCGCGAATTAAATCCAATTTCCATATCCTCTCCAACATAAGTGCAAGTTAATAATTCATGTCCTTCGTTTGCAAAATCAAGATCCTCTGCGCTAACACGCAATTGACTTCCGGCAACTTTTACGCGTATTTGATGTGTTGCTTTATTTGAGAATACACTTACGCGTTTTAAAGCACCTAAAAATGCAGATCTATCAACAGTTAGTTTATTTGGATTTTGTTTTGGGATTACCGCTTCGTAGTTTGGATACTTTCCGTCAATTAAACGACAAACTAAATTTACGTTTCCAAAACTGAACAAAGCATTTGTTTTGTTAAAGTCAATTTTAACAGCATCATCAACACCCGCTAATAAACTCTTTAAAACATTTAAAGGTTTTTTTGGCATGATAAAAGATGCTGAAGCTCCTGCTTTAGCATCATTACGAGTATAACGAACTAATTTGTGAGCATCTGTAGCAACAAAAATAGAATTTACTTCGGTGAATTGACAAAACACGCCACTCATTACCGGGCGAAGATCATCGTTACCTGTTGCAAAAATTGTTTTATTGATAGCATTAGCTAAAACATCACTTTTTATTACAATTGAAGATTGCGATTCTAAGGCCGGCAACTTAGGATACTCATCTCCATTTTGCCCAGAGATGTTATAATCACCGGTTTCTGTTTTTAATTTTATTGAGTGTTTTGTTTTATCTAAAATAAAAGAAATTGGTTGCTCAGGTAAGTTCGAAAGCGCGTCTAACAAAGTTTTTGCAGGGATCGCAATGTTACCAGTTTCGCTAGATTCAACTTTTAAAGAAGTTGTTATGGTTGTTTCCATATCACTGGCAGAAAGCACTAACTCATCTTTATTTATCTCAAATAAAAAACAATCTAAAATAGGAATTGTATTATTTGAGTTTAAAACTCCGCCTATTGATTTTAAATGTTTTAGTAAAGTAGATGCTGATACAACAAAATTCATAATGGTTAGTTTTAATCAACAAAATTAAAGTTAGCAGCTTAATAAAAGACTAAAACTAGTTTTAGTTTTAAACTATTTTTTAACAGAAACTAAAGGGGTAAAATATGCAGAAGTGATAAGCAATTTTCCAAAGACAAAATACTGTATTAATGCCCACTCTTTATTGTTTGCAAACTGTAGGAACAATCTGTCGGGATCGTACTGATAGGTAATGCCGTGCTCAGGAATTTTTGTGGCACTTGGCTGTTTGTTATAAAACTTATATTCGCTCGTTTTCATATCAGTAGTTGTAATACTGATAATAGAAAACGGTTTATTTGCAGAAAGGGAATCGGTTAATTTTTTGTTTTTTCCGGTGATTAACACTTCGTAAGAGATGTTTTGAAAATAAGCTAAGTATTGCTTCATCTTTAATTCATCAAAAACCATCTCACTATTTTTAGCGTTTTTTAAAGTAAATGAACTTGTGCTATTCAAGTCGATAGTAAACGAGGAATCGGGCATATTAAAATGCTGAACTTTAATTTGTTTTAATTGCGGTGGTATATAATTTAATACTATCCTATCTCTCCATTCATTTTCGTTGGCTATATACCTAGGTAAAAGATAACCTTTAAAGCCCGGAATAAAACAAACAAACGGATCGGTATAATTTTTTCCGGACTCTAAATCGGTTAGCAACATATAAGATCCTTCAGAATCAGGTGTTTCGTGCCCAACATAATATTGTTTCACGAGGTCATCGCCCACATAAATTTCAACTTTTAGGGCCTGTGCAGACATGTACTTAAGAACATTTTCTTTATAGGTTTTTGCCACCGGCATTTTCACCTCAACATGTTTAATTACCTCAAATAAGTTTAATATAGCGTCGGTTCTGCAATTGTATTTTTCGTTTACCATCCAACCCTTTGTCGTTCGAGTTAAGGTAGCGTTGTTACCGTCTTTATCTGCAATAAAAATTTTTGTTACAGAAGCAGTGTCTTTGAACTTAAAATTTCTAGAATCTTCGTTAACAGTGGTGGAAGAGTGTTTTGATCTATATATATAAATAGAAACCCCAACAAGAATTAATAAAATGGCAATAATAATACCTGAAGAAACTTTTTTCATTTTAAATGATCTGAGAACGATACTGGCTTATTTAAACTCACTACGTGAATCAAATAAAGAACTTGCAAGGTTATTAAAACGGATTCCCACTTCAAAACCACCTGCGTATCTTGTTGCTGCACGGTATCCTGAAATATTAATATCATATGAACCGAAAAAAGCCCAATCACCTGTTTCAAAGATCAATTTAGCGATGATTGCATCTTTTGAACGGTAAAAACCACCAATGCCTATTGCATTTTCAGTTTTTTGCCCGGTTACTTTAGTACCAACTTTCATGCGATATTTTACATAAGAACCTGTTACAAATTGCCATGCTTTGCCTTGACGACTATATAGGAAGGTTGGAGTAACAGAAAATTTAGTATCCTCAAAATCAAAATGAGTAATTATGTTTCCGGTTAATCTTACCGGAAGACGATAATTAGAGCCCGGTCCAAAATCCTGTACAGGTCTATTCAAATGAAATGCCCCAACAGAAATTTTTACCGAAGAAACATCATCATGATCTTGGTCTGTTTTTACTTTTGCATATTCATAAGCCATACCTGCAGCAATATCAGTTGTTGTATATTGTCTGTAAACTACAGTTTCTCCACTTGACAAGGTATTATCAATAGTATTTCCATCAAACTGTGAGCTATAAGTTAGTTTATTATAGTTTGCATTATTGGCAGAAACTCCACCCGCGATACCAACACTAAAGGCGCTTCTTTTACCGGTTTTAATTACACCGCTAATATTTAATAGTGCATTTGTTTTTTGCAAATTTGCAGATCCTGCTCTATCATTAAAAACAGTTAAACCCAAACCTAAAAAAGCCTTACGTCTTTTGCTTTTAAATAAACCTCCGTCAACAGAAACAGCTATGGTTTGAAACGCTTTGTTCATTGCGCCCCATTGACTGCGGTAATTAGCAATAAATCTAAAATAACCATTATAGAAACCTGTATTGGCAGGACTATTAAATAAAGGTGCTTCGTTAATATTTGAAAAGTGAATGTCTTGCGCCTTAAGATCTGCGTTAAACACAACAATCAGAAAACTTAGGATATATATTATTTTTTTCATAGATTTTTTTAAAACTAAAAAGTATTATCTCACAAGTGTTACGTTACCTTTTAATATTTTTGCTTCGTTATAAATATTTTTATATGTTATTAAATAAGCATAAACACCTGTAATTGAGGGCTGTCCGTTATAATTACCATCCCAACCTTGGGCAGGATCGGTACTTCTAAAAACTTCTTGTCCCCATCTGTTCCATACACGGAAATCATATTCTTTTGCGAATAAAGCGCTTCCTAAAGGTTTAAACACCTCATTGTTTCCGTCACCATTTGGAGAAAATCCGGTTGGCATAACAATATCGTTCTTTTTATCTGTAAATACAGCAATAATATTATCAGGTTGATTGTAAGCAATAGCGACTGAATCCAAACTTAAAGGTCTTCCGTTTAAAGGTGTATGGTTTTTAAATTCCCAATGATGAAAAATAAATGTTGTATCGATTGGGATTGCCTTTAAAGGCATTAATGGGGTTGAAAAATAACTTCCTGTCCATTTATAGTTACTTAACGTAAGGGTATTTAATCTAACATTACCCGCTCCTGCCGGCTCAACATCTACAGTTATTTCAAATGGACCAGTCATACCAAAGCAACCAACTGTGCTAAAAGCACTCCGCATGATATCGCACCTTTTATAGATGGACCTTCTCATACCCGCTGTAAGCGTATCCCAAAGATCAGGAGTTGTATTAAAATTTCCCGGAAATGGAATTGAACCCGGATCTTCATGATACTTCATTTCTTTTAAATACAAATTCTTCACGTAATCAAAATGTGCGAGAATGTTCTCGCATTTTAATGGGCCATTTAATAGATCCTGATATCTGTTTTTATACTCTGTTTGAAAAGAAACATTCCCGGTAACCGGTCTCATCAATGCATTTAACATATTTCCATGTCCGTTTCCTGCAAAAGAACTTACAGGATAAGTTGGTGTATAAATAGCGCATGGAGATGTATTTACCGGATCATTATACGTTAGTGTATTGGTTGCTACAGCAGTAAAATTAAAGATCGCTGGCGTGTTCCATAAATAATAGTGCCATTTACCGCCTGGTTTATTTGCTAAAGCTCCTTTTGCAAATGCAACATTAAAGTTCCACATATCACTGTTCATGGCATAACTATTTAAGATCATGTAATCCATAAAACTTTCTTTATCCAACTTAGCCATTACTTGATTATAAAAAGTAGTACTACTCATTGGGTTACCTGGAGGATTGTTTGGAATTGAACCACTACCACATACCTTATTGTAAACTTCTGTTCTAAAAGTATTTTTTTGAGGTGGAGTTTCTGCTCCATCACCATTATAATAATAATTAAGTTCTACAGAATCTGTTTGCTGATTATAAAAGGCCTCATAATCTCTATCATAACACTCTCTAAGATCATACACACCATCATATTTACCGTTTTTAAATACAACCACCGGTTTAACATGCAAAGGACTAACGTTTAAATTATTTTTTGCAGCTAAGGATTGATAAAAAACATCACGAATACCGGTTCCAAACGCGATACCCCCGTTTGTAGGAGAAGGAACAGAAGAAAAACTTTCGAAATCACCTGACTTTAAATGTAAGGTATAGAATTTACGGCGCGGTGTTGTTCCCAATCCTTCCACGTTAAAAACATCTCCTTCAAAATTACAACCAAAACCTCTTCTATCATCAATAGTAATATAAATACCTTTTTGTTTTGTTAACCATGCTTCGCTTCTAGGACGCTTAATTTGAGCGTATCCTTCTGTCATTTGCATTTTTTTATCATAATACTCCACGTGTATTTGTGGCCCGGGATCAATACCTCCCGAATTAAACCAATTGGTATCAGCCCTATCAACAGCTAGAGAAACAACACCAAATTCAGGTTTAAAATCGTTATGCTCCTGATCAATAAAATACGTATTGGTTTGACAAAAACTTGGCAAATAATTGAGTGTACAGCTAGTTGCAGTTACCGTTGAAGGAAAAGCAACAGCCCTTATCATACTGGTATTTGCAACTATTATCGGGGTTAAAAATGTATACAAAACATCGGTCATCGTGGGCACACTTCCATCTATTGTGTAATGTATCTCAAAACAACTTCCGGCAGAATCAGCCCCGCCTCCTAAAAAAATATCAACTTGATTTATTGGTGTTGATGGCGGATAGAAACCTCCGGCATTTACCGAACTATTATTAACTGTAGCGGGCGTAAACGTTGGTATTGGAGCGTATCCTAAATAACTGCTTCCCAAAGCGGTAGGATTAGAGAGCGTAAAAGAATTTGTTGGAAAAAGTCTCCATGCAGCAACACCCACATTAAAAATATCAACGCGCCCACGCGTATGATTCGCCTTAGTTTTTTGAATAAAAATTGAATCTC
>JALHPG010000025.1:22222-36507 GCA_022842625.1 Bacteroidia bacterium
CTCACTACACCTTGAGACGTAGATAAAATCAACCATTGATTTTTACACTGATCTAAGGTAAAATTTGCATGAAAATCTGAACCAACATTTTTATTAATACCGCTTAACCAAACTGCTTTATAAGACCCCGAAGTCATTGTAAAGGTTGTAGGGAAAGCCCATTTTTTAAGGTTTAATCTGTCGTTACTTAACCAATATCCGTTTAGTGTAACTGAACTTGTATGTGCGTTGTAAATCTCAACCCAATCGCTATGATTTCCATAATTATCAACAACACCGCCAGTCAAATTTGAGGCCGAGTATTCATTTAACACAATAGCCACGTTATTTTGTTGGCCCTTAAGGGTTGTTAAACCACTTAAAACAAAAAATAAAGCAAAAACTAAAATAAGTTTTCTTTTTAACATAATAATTTAACGTTTTAGTTCAAAAAATAAGTAATTCCAAATATACACATAAGTACGTAAAAACTAAAAAAAACGTTGGGTGTGGTTATATAATTGTTAAATTCTTATTGTTAATTACCAAATCAAAAGGCTAACTTTGTACCCCTGTTATGAGCGATATTATACATCATGAATGCGGCGTTGCCTTAGTTAGGTTGCTTAAGCCGCTTGAATACTACAAAACCAAATACGGTTCGGCTCGATATGGCTTACATAAGCTTTATCAAACCATGGAAAAAATGATCAACCGTGGGCAAGATGGTGCCGGTATTGCAACCATTAAATTTGATGCTAAACCGGGAACTACCTATTTAGATCGCCTAAGATCTATAGAGCCAAAGGCTACTCAAGATATTTTCGGTCAGGTAAATAATTTATTCATAGATGCGCAACGTAATAATCCGGAAGAATATAAAAGTGCCAACTGGCAAAAGGAGAACATTCCTTTTTTAGGGGAATTGATGCTTGGTCACTTACGTTACGGAACCTTTGGAAAAAACAGCGTTCATAGCTGTCACCCTTTTAAACGTCAGAATAACTGGATGAGCCGCAACTTGGTTGTTGCCGGTAATTTTAATTTAACTAACGTTGACGAATTATTTACACACTTAGTGGAACTTGGACAACATCCTGTTGAGAAGGCTGACACCGTAACGGTAATGGAAAAAATTGGTCACTTTTTAGATAAAGATAACGACCGTTTATTTAAAAAATTTAAAGAACAAAACGATAAAAATTACGAGATCAGTAAACTAATTCAAGCCAATATTGATGTAGCCTCTATTCTTAGAGAAAGTAGTAAGCGCTGGGATGGTGGTTATGTGATGTGCGGTATGATAGGCCATGGCGACGCCTTTGTTTTACGCGACCCAAATGGAATTAGACCCGGTTATTTTTATCAAGACGATGAAATAATTATAGTGGCAAGTGAACGACCTGTTATACAAACTGTTTTTAATGTGCCGTTTGAAAGTGTTCAAGAAATTAAACCCGGGCATGCTTTAATAATTAAAAAAGACGGAACCCTTACTGAAGAAGAAATAATTGAACCACAAAAAAAATTATCATGTTCGTTCGAACGCATTTATTTTAGTCGTGGTAACGATGCGGATATTTATAAAGAACGTAATCAGCTAGGAAGAAATTTAACTCAAAGTGTTTTAAAGTCCGTAAATCACGATCTTGAAAATACTGTTTTCAGTTATATTCCAAATACTGCAGAAGTGGCATTTGGCGGGCTAATTGAAGGCATCGACGATTTTGTGAATAATTGGAAAGCGGAAGAGATCATTAAATTAAAAGATAATTTAGCAGGGCCTGAATTAAAAAAAATATTAGGTACTCATCCACGAATTCATAAAGTTGTTTTAAAAGATGCTAAGCAGCGCACGTTTATCACTCCCGATGAAGGCCGCGACAGTCTTGTAAATTTAGTGTACGACATTACTTATGGTACAGTAAAAAAAGGCGTTGATAGTTTGGTTATTTTAGATGACAGCATTGTAAGAGGAACAACCTTAAAACAAAGTATCTTAAAAATATTAGACAGATTAGGTCCGAAAAAAATTATCGTTGTAAGCTCTGCTCCTCAGATCAGATACCCTGATTGTTATGGTATTGATATGGCGGTATTAGGCAAATTTGTTGCCTTTGACGCTGCTATTGCTTTATTAAAACAAACCGGTAAAGAGAGTTTAATTCAAGATGTTTATCAACGTGCTAAATTAGAACTTGAAAAACCAAAAGAAGAACAAGTTAATTTAGTGAAAGAAATTTACGCTAATTTTTCTGCTGAACAGATATCGGATAAGATCGCTGAATTAATAAAACCTAAAGGGTTAAATGCTGAATTAGTGCTTATTTATCAAAAGTTAGATGGTCTTCATAGTGCCTGCCCTGATAATTTAGGAGATTGGTATTTTAGCGGTAACTACCCAACTCCGGGTGGTAATAAGGTAAGCAATCAAGCCTTTGTGAATTATATGGAAGGCAATAATACCAGAGCCTACTAGAAATTAAAAAGGAAATACAAAACGTATTTCCTTTTTTTATAAAAATAAATAACAAGTAATTATTTCAATTTCACGAATCATTAAATTGCTTCGTAGCGGGACTTCATTAAATTGCTACGAACCGGGACCCATTAAATTGCTGCGAACTGGGACCCATTAAATTGCTGCGCAATTTAATCCTCCAAAATACTAATACGGTTCAATCCATCTATTTGAATGGTTCTTTTTCCTGTACCTCTTTTTGGAATGGAAATGGATGAGCTATAGGTCTTTCTTGTTTTGGTGATACATCTAATCGTTTTTTCACCCGACGAAATTTTTTTATACTCTGTTGTAGTCTGTCTGTCAGTTTGAGCAAATACAATATCACTATTACCAATAATTAAGGAATCAATTACCTCTGTATTATAATTGGTTAGCCTAACCTCATAACCCTTACCGCATGATGTAAAAAAAACACTTAATGCGATCAAAAATACTGTAATAATAATTTTAAATTGTTTCATTTTATCAAAATTAAGAATTAAAATTTACGGTTCATCTCTCTTTCTATATCACGCTTTTTAATATCATCGCGCTTATCGTACAATTTTTTTCCTTTCGCCAAGGCAATCTCCATTTTTGCAAAACCTTTATCATTAATAAATAAGCGGGTTGGAATAACGGTTAATCCTTGATCCTTTACTTTTTTTAATAATTTATTTAGTTCCTGACGACTTAATAATAATTTTCGCTCACGCAAAGCCTCATGTTGATAAAAGGAAGCATCTGCATATTCAGAAATATGGAGGTTTTTTACAAATAATTCATCATTCCTAAAATAGCAATAACTATCCGAAAGACCGGCCTTTCCTTCTCGAATTGACTTGATCTCGGTGCCCTTTAAAACAAGTCCGGCCACAAGCGTATCTAAAAACTGATAATCAAATCTAGCTCTTCTGTTTTCAATGTTAATGGTATTGCTTAATTTAGCCACAAAGCAAATTTACAATTAAAAATGCAAGATTCATCCCTTTTATTAAAAGCAGTTAGTGAAACTGAGATCAAAAAAATTGCCGATCTGGCAAAAATAATTTGGCAAAAACACTATCCGCCCATTATTGGCCAAGAGCAAGTTGATTACATGCTTAAAAATATATACAACACAGAAAGCCTTTTAAACCAAATAAAGGAAAAAGAACAACAATTTTATTTTATAATAAATGAAAATAAAACCATTGGATTTTTATCTGTTACCAATGAAAAAGGCGGTTGCTGGATGCTAAATAAATTTTATGTATTGGAAGAGGATGCAGGTAAAGGCATAGGCACAAAAATTCTTGAAGAATTAAAAAAAATTATCCAGCCAAAAAAAATACGCTTGACTGTAAACCGTAACAATTATAAATCCATTAATTTTTATTTTAAAAACAGTTTTAGAATTGATTCCGTTGCACAATTCGATATTGGTGAAGGTTATATAATGGATGATTTTATAATGGTTTGGAACGCGAGCTAGTCATCAGTCGTTAGTCAAAACAAGAAACCAAGAACAGGAAACTTTGCTTTTGCAATTTGCTTTTTTAACTCATCTCACTTTTTCCTTGATGAAAAAGTAAGCAAAAAATCAAGGCTTCATAATATTTTACTAAAATTCATTACAAATCAAGCTTGATGATTTAAGCGCTTCGCGAGATGCAAAAATCATCTTTCACACAAGCCTGCGCTTTTGATCTACAATGAATTTTTACGTAAAATCTTATGAGGCCAATATACTTTGTTTGCTTACGGGGAAACAAACCATCGAAGTATTAAATAAAGAATTGTCATTTCGACGATAGGAGAAATCTGGGCTAAAGGGCTTTTACAAAGCAACGATATAAAATTGTTTTAAATACAGATTCCTGAGGCTATGAATCACTTGTGTTAAGTCCTTCGAAATGACAGCTAATTATTCCTTCTCACCCAACATTTTCTCCAACGAATACATTTCATCTCTTAAACGAGCTGCTTCATTAAAATTCAATTCTTTGGCGGCGCGTAACATAGCGGATTTTGCTTTTGCAATTTGTTTTTTCAACTCATCTTTATTCATGTATTGAACTACAGGATCAGCAGCAACGTCAAGCGCTTCAGGCTCAACGTAAACACGCACTAATTTGCCGTCAATTGTAACCTCGGTGCCACTCATAGTAGGTTGCAACAACTGTTTCCTTCCTGCTTGAACCGGGGTAATATTATGTTTAAAATTATAATCGATCTGTTTTTTTCTTCTACGTTCAGTTTCCTCCATTGTCAACTTCATACTATCCGTAATTCTATCAGCATACATAATTACCCGCCCGTTAACATTCCTTGCTGCTCTACCAACCGTTTGCACCAAACTCCTTACATTTCTTAAAAAACCTTCTTTGTCCGCATCCAAAATAGCCACCAAACTAACTTCAGGAAGATCTAATCCTTCGCGTAATAAATTTATTCCGATCAATACATCAAACATTCCAACACGCAACTGACGTAAGATCTCAACTCGTTCTAAAGTATCCACTTCACTGTGTATGTAACGGCACCTTACATTTAATTTCGTTAAATATTTCGTTAACTCCTCTGCCATTCGCTTTGTTAAAGTGGTCACCAAAACACGTTCATCTTTTGCAACCACCTTATGAATTTCATCTAACAGATCATCGACCTGATTTGAGCATGGCCTAACATCAATTAACGGATCTAAAATTCCTGTAGGACGAATTAATTGTTCTACCACTACTCCACCCGCAGCCTCTAATTCAAATTCTGCCGGCGTTGCACTGATATAAATTACTTGATTGAGCATGGCATAAAATTCCTCAAACTTTAGCGGCCGATTGTCTAAAGCAGAAGGCAAACGGAAACCGTACTCCACTAAATTTTGTTTTCGGGCAAGATCTCCGCCATACATGGCTCTCACCTGAGGCAAGGACACATGGCTCTCATCCACTAATAATAAAAAATCATCCGGAAAATAATCGATCAAACAAAATGGACGAGTGCCCGGTAAGCGACCGTCAAAGTAGCGCGAATAATTTTCAATGCCGCTGCAATAGCCTAATTCACGCATCATCTCCAAGTCAAAATTAACGCGCTCTTCTAATCTTTTTGCTTCTAAAGTTCTGCCTTGTTTATTAAAGAATTCCACTTGTTTGGTCATGTCTTCCTGAATAAACACCATTGCTTTTTGCATGGTATCGGGTGCAGTAACAAAAATATTTGCAGGATAAACACTAAAGGTTTCAAATTTTTCGATCACGTGATTATTAGCATTATCAAAGGTTTCAATACTTTCGATCTCATCACCAAAGAACATGATGCGAACGCAATAATCGGCATAAGGTAAATTCACATCTACCGTATCACCCTTCACTCTAAAAGTTCCTCTGTCAAATTCTCCGGTAGTTCTAGAATATAATGAACCAACAAATTGATGTAATAATTTATTTCTTGAAATTAATTGACCAACATGAATCGGGATAATATTCTTTTTAAAATCGGATGGATTACCCATACCATAAATACAGCTAACGGAGCTAACAACAATAACATCTCTTCTTCCTGACAACAAAGCAGACGTAGTACTTAATCTTAATTTTTCGATCTCTTGATTTATTGCAAGATCTTTTTCAATATATGTTCCTGTAGTTGGCAAAAAAGCTTCCGGCTGATAATAATCGTAATAACTCACAAAATATTCTACAGCATTATTTGGAAAAAATTGTTTGAATTCACTAAACAATTGCGCAGCTAAAGTTTTGTTATGACATAAGATCAACGTTGGCTTACTTACTTCCTGAATAACATTGGCAGCAGTAAATGTTTTTCCTGAACCTGTAACACCAAGTAGAACCTGATGTTTGGTATCAGAGCGAAGGCCTTCAACCAATTGTTTGATCGCTTGCGGTTGATCGCCTGTAGGTTGAAATTCAGATGTCAGTTCAAAATTCATTTGTCAGAAATACTTATGTAAACAAAGTTACTTAATCAATTTATATTTTGCAGCAGCAAATTCCTTATTACAAAAGTTAAAATGCCACCATTCGCTGGTAATAGGGTAAAACTTAGCTTTCTGCATAACGTTTCTTAACATTTTTCTGTTTTCAAACGCCTCCTTTGTCAGTTCTCCGGTTTTTAAATATTGCCATTCGTAAACCGGTTGCGATAGCTTTCCAAAATGATCGAAGGCTGAACCCATGTCTAATAATCTATTTGTTTTTATGTCAATTATAGAAACATCTAAAGCACAACCGTAATTATGTAATGATATTGCATAAGGCGGCGATAAATAGGCGTATTTAATATCCGGTGGCATTTCCAAACTATCCCACATCATTTGTTGAATATGTAAAGGACGGCTTGCATCAAAAATTATTAAAGAGTAATTAGGGTTTATTTGTTTTAAATAAAATTGCGCATTACTAACCCTCAAGGCAACTTCGCAAGGGAAATAAGCTCTTTTCAACCCGTTGTATATATTCAATTTCAAAAAATTAGCGGTATCAGCATATTTAAGGTCTACTTTTATTGTGCTGTCAAGGCTTTGCACATCCACAAGATCGTAGCTCAAAAATAATGAATCAAGGTAGGATACATCAAAAGGCTCTTCAATTTTTAGAGCAGAGGCGCAAATAAGGGCTGTATCATTCATAAACAATGAATGCTGTTTTTCGATCTTCTTGCCCTTGTTCTCCGGAGCGGTGTTACAAGCAATAAAAAATAAACAAATGAATAAAAAATATGCCTGATAAATTCTCAAAAAATAATTTTTAGTTTCCTTAATTTTCAAAGCAAATAGTTAATTTTGGATTACAAATTAAATCATATGCCTTCGTTTGATATTGCCAGTAAATTAGATGCACAATTACTAGATAATGCAGTAAATGTAGCTAAAAAAGATATATTAAATCGCTGGGATTTTAGAGATAGTAAAAGTACTATAGAACTGAACAAAAAAGATCTGATCATCAATATCGCCACAGAAAACGATATGCGACTAGATGCTATTTTGGATGCCATTCATTCGCGCATGATCAAACAAAATCTTGATCCACGTGGACTAGATGAAAGCAAAGATCATTATCCAAGTGGGCCGTTAATAAAAAAAGACATTAAAGTGAGACAGGGTTTAGAAAAAGAAGTGTCTAAAAAAATAATGAAAGATATTAAGGATAGTAAATTAAAAGTTACTGCACAGGTTATGGATGATATTATTCGCGTGAGTGCGAAGAAAATTGACGACCTTCAAGCCGTTATTACATTATGCCGCAGAGGAGATTACGAAGTGCCTTTGCAATTTATAAATATGAAATAATTAAACAAAACAAAAAAATGTAAATTTATAGTATGTTTAAATTAGATAGAACAGTTCATGCCTCAGGAAAAATTACTGATTTTAAAAGAGAATCGGATAATTATAAACATATGACTATAGAAGAAATAGGAAAGGTTTTTGCTTATTTACAAAGTGTAGCCTACAATTATTCTTTAGATAAGCCGTTAAAAATGGATAAAACAATTTTTTCAGTTCGTTAAAATGGGCAATGTTTTTAATGAAGATTTTCAGGATTTTTTAAAATCAATCAATAATACTAAAGTAAAATATGTATTAGTTGGTGGTTATTCTGTTATTTTTCATGGATTTCCAAGAACAACAGGCGACTTAGATATTTTCGTGGAAGTTTCGAAAGAAAATTATTTAAAATTAAAAAATGCTTTTTCTCAATTTGGTCTTGCGATGTTTGATATGACGGAAGAAAATTTTTTATTGAATAATAATATGAATGTTTTCTCATTTGGCAGATCACCAGTTTCAATTGAAATTTTAAAAGAAATTTCCGGAATTACTTTTGAAGAAGTTTACCAAAACGCGATTGAAACTAATATAGAAAACATACCGCTGAAAATAATTAATTTGAAAGATTTAATAAAAAACAAAAAGGCAAGCGGCAGAGCAAAAGACTTAAACGATATTGAAAACTTAGACAATGATTATACGAAGTAAAGCTCCATTAAGAATAGGATTAGCAGGTGGAGGTACAGATGTTAGTCCATATGCGGATATATACGGAGGAGCTATTTTAAACGCAACCATAGACCTTTATGCGTATGCCTCTTTGGAGCCATTAAGCAACGGCAAAATAGAGTTTTGTTTTGACGGCACTGACCGTTGCATTATTTTAGAAAGTAAAAAAGAACTTGAATTAGTGGAAGGGTTTGAATTATTTATTGGTGTTTACAACCGCTTAGTAAAACAATTTAATTTAGAAAAACTTTCCTTTCGATTAACCTCCTACATTGAAGCGCCGCAAGGCTCGGGCTTGGGAACCTCTTCAACAATTGTTGTTTCTTTAATTGGCGCATTTGTTGAGTGGTTAAAATTACCATTGGCAAAATATGACATCGCGCATTTAGCATATGAGATCGAACGTGTTGATCTTAACATGAGCGGTGGCCGTCAGGATCAATATGCTGCCACCTTTGGCGGCATTAATTATATGGAGTTTTTAAGTAACGACAGAGTTATTGTAAATCCTTTACACTTAAAAGATGAAATTGTAAATGAATTAGAATTTAATTTGCTTTTATATTTTACTGCTACTCAACGATTGTCTGCAACCATTATTAATGAGCAGGTTCAAAACGTAAAAAACAAAAATGAAAAATCAGTTGATGCCATGCATAATTTAAAAGAGCAAGCGCATCAAATGAAAGATAGTTTGTTACGAGGAGAAATAAATAAAATTGGCGAGATCTTAAATTTTGGTTGGAAGAATAAAAAAGACATGGCGCAATCCATAAGCAATCCGCTTATTGACAAAATTTACGATACGGCTATACAAAATGGTGCTACCGGCGGCAAGATCTCCGGAGCCGGTGGAGGTGGCTTTATGTTTTTCTTATGCCCCGGTGTAACAAAAGTAAAAGTTTCAAAAGCACTTGAAACTTTGGGTGGAAAAGTACAATCATTTAAATTTACTAAAGAAGGTCTGGTAACCTGGACCATATAGAAACAAAAAATATCAAATAAGAAATAATGAGCATTAAGACATTAGATTACACAAATTTTAAATTCGACAACCAAACAGCGTATTACAAAGGAAAAGTGCGCGATGTATATACCATCGGAGACTCTTTATTAGTAATGATCGCCAGCGATCGCATCAGCGCATTCGACGTAGTTTTGCCAAGAGGCATTCCTTATAAAGGCCAGGTTTTAAATCAAATTGCCGAGCAGTTTTTAAACGCAACAAAAGATATTATTCCAAATTGGTTAATATCAACACCACACTCGCACGTAAGTATTGGTCGTATGTGCCAGCCTTTTAAAGTAGAAATGGTTGTGCGCGGTTATTTATCCGGTCACGCTGCAAGAACTTACGCAAGCGGACTTAGAGAACTATGCGGAGTAAAATTAGCAGAAGGATTAAAAGAAAGCGATAAATTACCTCAACCAATAATTACCCCTACTACTAAGGCATCTGAAGGTCACGATGAAGACATAAGTCGCGAAGAGATCATCAAACAAGGCATTGTAAGTAAAGAACATTACGAGCAGTTAGAGAAATATACTCTGGCCTTATATGCACGCGGACAAGAAATAGCCAACAAAATGGGGCTGATCTTAGTGGATACAAAATATGAATTTGGTTTATTTGATGGTAAGATCTATTTAATGGATGAGATCCACACACCCGATTCTTCTCGTTATTTTTATTTAGAAGGTTATGAAGCGCGTCAGAAAAACGGCGAAGAACAAAAACAATTAAGCAAAGAATTCGTAAGAAGATGGTTAATTGAGAATGGATTTCAAGGAAAAGAGGGTCAAACTGTACCGGTTATGAACGACGAATGGGTAGAAGAAATCAGCAACCGTTACATCGAATTATACGAAAAAGTTACCGGCAAAACCTTTGTTAAGGCCAATTACGACAACATATTGGCAGATATTGAAAATTCAATTAAAAATGAGTTAAAAAAATTATAACTTTACAGCATCAACAAAAACCAGTAGAATGAAAGATATTTTCGAAAAAATTAAAGCAAATTTAGGTCCGATAGGTGAGCACGCAAAAGAGTCGCACGGATATTTTACTTTCCCAAAACTTACAGGTGATATTAATCCGCATATGGATTTTCGCGGTAAAAAATTATTAAACTGGAGTTTAAATAATTATTTAGGATTGGCTAACCACCCTGAAGTTAGACAAGCAGATATTGAAGGAGCAACAAAATTTGGATTAGCCGCTCCAATGGGCGCGCGTATGATGAGTGGAAACTCTGATTACCATGAAGAATTAGAAAAAGGATTATCAAAATTAGTTCAAAAAGAAGATACCATTCTTTGTAATTTTGGGTACCAAGCAATGGTTTCAGCTATTGATGCTATTGTTGACAGACATGATGTTATTGTTTACGATGCAGAAAGTCACGCTTGTATCTTAGATGGTGTGCGTTTGCATATGGGTAAGCGTTATGTTTTTAAACATAATGATATTGAAGATTTTGAAAAACAAATGGTGCGTGCTACAAAACTGGCAGAAACTACCGGTGGCGCTATTTTAGTGATCACAGAAGGTGTGTTTGGTATGCGTGGCGATCAAGGAAAACTAAAAGAGATCATTGAAATGAAGAAAAAATTCTCTTTCCGTTTATTTGTTGATGATGCACATGGAATTGGAACTATGGGCCCTAACGGTGGCGGAACAGGAGAAGCACAAGGTTGTAATGATGGAATAGATATTTATTTTGGAACATTTGCAAAATCCTTTGCTTTAATTGGCGGCTTTATTAGTTCAACAAAAGAAATTGTTACCTTCTTGCGTTACAATATGCGTTCGCAGATCTTCGCTAAATCGTTGCCATTACCATTGGTTTACGGATTATTAAAACGTTTAGAATTATTAAACAAACATCCTGAATACAGAACTAAACTTTGGGAAATTGCTAATAGCCTTCAAAAAGGATTAGTAGATGCTGGCTTTAACATTGGCGACACCAACACCATGGTAACTCCTGTTTATATGAACGGTTCAATTCCTGAGGCTACCAATATGGTAATTGACCTTCGTGAAAATTTCGGTATTTTCTGTTCAATGGTTGTTTACCCTGTAATTCCAAAGGGAATGATCATTTTACGTTTGATCCCAACAGCAACTCACACACAAGAAGATGTAAAATACACCATAGAATCTTTTAGCAAAATAAAAGATAAATTATATGGCGGTTTATATAAAGCAGATAAGATCAGAGAAGGTTTTTCTCAGGCATTGTAAATTAAAAATAACAAGTATAAAAAAATCCCGATCTGAAAAGGTTGGGATTTTTTATTTGGGCGTGTCCCTTCGGGTCGCGCTTTTCGCTACAAGTCCTCGCTCCGCGTTGCTGCGCTGTGGGCTATTCGCTACAATCGCTCACGCAGAAGCACACATAAATTATCGAGAATTTGCGTGAGGGATATGAAGGGTTTAGCTATTTTGCCTATAAAGGCAAAAAGCCGAAGCGAAGCTGAGCCCGCAATAGCCCGACCCGAAGGGGCACGCCCTAAAAAATTTGTATTAACAAATTCATCGTTTCTGTTAAAAAGTAAGTTCCCAAAATAGCTAGTGGATATCGTATATTAGAGGTCCGCTATGGCAAAAACAGAAGATAAAGAAACCCCATTAATGAAGCAATATAATACCATTAAGGCTAAATACCCTGATGCTATCTTATTATTTCGTGTGGGCGACTTTTACGAAACATTTGGAGAAGATGCCATTAAAGCCTCTAAGATCCTTGGAATAACTTTAACGAAACGTGCGAACGGACAAGCATCACATATAGAATTAGCAGGCTTTCCGCATCACTCAGTAGATTCCTACTTACCTAAATTAGTACGCGCAGGATACCGTGTGGCAATTTGCGACCAGTTAGAAGATCCGAAAACAGTTAAAGGTATTGTAAAGCGAGGCATTACAGAATTGGTAACTCCGGGCGTTAGCTTCAACGATAAAATATTAAATCACCAACAGAATAATTTTTTAGCCTCCATTCACTTTGATAATGATCGTGGAGGACTTGCTTTGTGTGATGTCTCTACAGGAGAGTTTCTAGTGGCTGAAGGTTCCATCGGTTATCTGGAAAAATTAATTCAAAATTTTAAGCCTAACGAATTATTATTCGAAAAAAATAAACGCAACCAGTTAAACGAATTATTGGGTGATCGTTTTTATTCTTTTGGATTAGACGACTGGGCCTTTACCTATGATTATGGTTACGAAAGTTTAACCAAACATTTTGAGACCAACTCCTTAAAAGGTTTTGGCATAGAAGGTTTAAACCTTGCTATTTGTGCCTGCGGCGCCATTTTACATTATTTGAATGAGACCAAGCACGATAAATTAAAACATATTAATAAGATCAGTCGTATTGATGAAGATCGATATGTTTGGTTAGACAAATTTACGATCCGCAATTTAGAATTGTATTCTTCCAATAACGAAAACGGAAAAAGCCTAATAGACGTTATTGATAAAACGGTTAGTCCAATGGGCTCACGTTTATTAAAACGCTGGCTGGCGCTTCCGTTAAAAAATGTAGAGGCGATCAAAGAAAGACAAAACGCTGTTGATTATTTTGTAACCCACATTGAGAACCGTTATGAAACTACAGCCTTATTAAAAGAGGTTGGTGATCTGGAACGATTAATATCGAAAGTGGCTGCATTGCGCACCAATCCAAGAGAATTGGTTCATTTAAAAAAATCGCTTTTCATAATTAACGATATAAAGGAGAAAATTAAATCTTCGCAAAACCCAACACTTCAAAAAATTGCCGACCAGTTAAATCCTTGTCAGATTATTAGTGAGCGTTTGCAAAACGAATTGAATGAAGATGCTCCCGTAAATATTTTAAAAGGAAATGCCATTAATAAAGGCATTAATGCAGAGTTAGACGAATTAAGGAATATTGCCTTTAATGGAAAAGATTATTTACTGCAAATACAACAACGCGAAGTAGAAAAAACAGGTATATCTTCTTTAAAAGTAGCCTATAACAGTGTATTTGGCTATTATTTGGAAGTAACGCATTTACATAAAGATAAAGTACCTCAGGAGTGGATCCGTAAACAAACATTGACAAATGCAGAGCGGTATATTACTCCGGAACTAAAAATATACGAAGAAAAAATATTAGGTGCCGAAGAAAAAATTATGGCCCTTGAACATAGTTTATTTGAAAGTTTGGTGCGTGATATTGGTGATTATATTTTACCGATACAATTAAACGCTTCACTTTTAGCTAAGCTGGATGTGCTTTGTGGCTTTGCAACCTTGGCTTCAGAAAATAATTACAACAAACCTGAAATTACTGATGACTATTCATTAGATATAAAAGAAGGTAGACATCCGGTTATCGAAAAACAATTACCAATTGGCACTGAGTATGTAAGTAATACTGTTTTTTTAGATAACGAAACCACCCAAATAATGATGATCACCGGTCCGAACATGAGTGGTAAATCGGCATTATTACGACAAACCGCTTTAATAGTTTTGTTGGCGCAAATTGGCAGTTTTGTTCCTGCCGATGCTGCAACATTGGGGATCATTGATAAGATCTTTACACGTGTGGGTGCTACAGATAATATCAGTTCAGGCGAATCTACTTTTATGGTGGAGATGAATGAAACGGCAAGCATTTTAAATAATTTAAGTGACAGGAGTTTAATTTTATTGGACGAAATTGGAAGAGGGACCTCAACGTATGATGGTATTTCAATTGCTTGGAGTATTGCAGAATACATTCACAATCAACCAAAGAACAGAGCAAAAACGCT
>JALHPG010000026.1 GCA_022842625.1 Bacteroidia bacterium
TACTTACCGGTAACGAAGCAAAAGGTAAAGAAATGAATGAGAAAATGAAGGCCGGTAAATAATCAAAAACTAATAAATTTTAAAGATCCCCTCCTATTAATTCAGAGGGGATTTTTTTGTCATTTTGTCACTTAAAAGGGCATTGGTATTATTTTTGCTAATGATACCATGTAATTAAAAAAATAGAAAGATGAGCAAGACTACAAAAGGAAAGATTAACGTTCAAACCGAAAACATTTTCCCCATCATTAAGAAGTTTCTTTACAGTGATAACGAGATTTTTTTAAGGGAATTAGTAAGTAATGCAGTTGATGCTACAAAAAAATTAAAAGCGCTTGCCAGTATGGGCGAGGTTAAAGGAGATCTGGGTGATACCAAAATTGAAGTAGTAGTTGATAAGGCCGCAAAAACCATTACCATTAAGGATAAAGGTTTAGGTATGACGGCAGAAGAAATTGATAAATACATTGCACAAATTGCTTTTAGTGGAGCTGAGGAATTTGTAAATAAATACAAAGATAAAGTTGACAAGAATGTTGTAATAGGTCATTTTGGCTTAGGTTTTTATTCTGCTTTTATGGTGGCAAAAACTGTAGAGATCTTTTCATTGTCCTACAAAGAAGGCGCTAAGGCGGTTCGTTGGGAGTGCGATGGAAGTCCGGAATACCAAGTTGAAGACATTGATACAAAAACACAACGCGGAACAGATATTGTTTTACACATTGCCGATGATTGCGAAGAGTTTTTAGATGATCATAAAATTGAAGGTTTATTAACCAAATACTGTAAATTTTTACCGGTTGAAATTAAATTTGGTACTAAAAAAGACAGAATTAAACCTGAACTTAAGGAAGGCGAAAAAGAAGAAGATGTTAAAGAGGTTGAAATTGTAGTTGATAATATTATTAATAATCCTTCTCCGGCATGGACTAAAAAACCTGCTGATCTGACGCCTGAAGCTTACAAGAATTTTTATCACGAATTGTATCCAATGCAATTTGAAGAGCCGTTATTTCACATTCATTTAAATGTTGATTATCCTTTTAACTTAACCGGGATCCTTTACTTTCCTAAGTTGAGTAATAAGTTAGAGATGCCTAAAGACCGTATTCAGTTATACAGTAATCAGGTGTTTGTTACTGATAATGTAGAGAATATTGTTCCTGATTTTTTAACCTTATTACGTGGGGTGATTGATAGTCCGGATATTCCGTTAAACGTTAGCCGTAGCTATTTGCAAGCTGATGGAAATGTGAAAAAGATCTCTAGTCACATTACCAAAAAGGTGGCCGATAAATTGGAAGAATTATTTAAAAAAGAGCGTCCTGATTTTGAAAAGAAATGGGATGATATTAAAATATTCGTTCAATACGGAATGATCAGCGATGAGAAATTTTACGAAAAAGCAATAAAATTTGCGCTTTTAAAAACTACCGATAACAAATATTATACGTTCGAAGAATTTGAAAATCTTGTTAAACCGGTTCAAACTGATAAGGATAACAAAATAGTTTATTTATATGCAACAAACGTACAAGAACAGCATGCTTATATTGATGCTGCAAAGAGCAGAGGGTATGAAGTGTTGTTAATGGAAACCATGTTGGATCCGCATTATATCAATCAATTAGAAGGTAAATTAAAAGACACTTCTTTTGTACGTGTAGATGCTGATACAGTAGATAAATTAATTAAGAAGGATGAAAACACTGTAAGTAAAATTACTGAAGAACAACAAAATCAATTAAAACCAATAATTGAAGGCACTGTAAGTAAAGAACAGTTCATGGTTAGCTTTGAGAACCTAAGTGAAAAGGATGCACCAATGGTGATTACTCGTCCGGAATTTATGCGTAGGATGAAAGATATGAACCAGATGGGTGGAGGAGGAGCAATGGGCTTTTACGGCACCATGCCGGACATGTATAATTTAGTTGTTAATTCAAACCATCCGTTGATCTCAAAAATTTTAGCCGAACAAAACGCTGAGAAACAAGTTAATTTAGCAAAACAGGCAACTGACCTTGCTTTATTATCTCAAGGATTATTAAAAGGAGAAAGCTTAACCAACTTTATTAAGAGAAGTGTTGAGTTGATATAAACAAAAAATTATCCCTCTCCTGGAGAGGGTGTCCGTAGGACGGGAGAGGGTAGTATGATAATTTTCCTCCTCCTCCCGATAGCTATCGGGATTTCTGACACCTCCTCTAGAGGAGGATATAACAAACGAAAAGGCTCGTTGATATTTCAACGAGCCTTTTTTGTTTTAATAGGGATTAGAATTATCGACCTAAAAGTGTTGCCGCCTCTGCGCCATAAACTTTTTTACCGTCTTTATAAACGGTTATAAAAGCATCTGTAATGCCAATACTAACGGCCTGCTCTTTTAATGATTTTGCAAATTTAGCGTCGGTAAAATTACCAATGTTATAAATAAATAAACTATTGATCTGTTTGTTCTCTATCGGCCAAGTTTTTATTTCAGAAAATCTTGCCGCTACATCATTTGGTATTTGTTTACTATAAGCACCAATTTGTACCTTAAAGCTAATTCCTTCTTCGTTTGGTTTTACACCATTTTCAGGTGTTGCAGCTGGGTATGCGGTAACGCCATTTGTAAATGGCTTAACGGTTGTTGTAGTTGCTGCCGGTGTATTATTTTCCACAGGCGTATTTACTACCGGTTGAGTGTTTGTTACTGCCGGGGTATTAATCACAGCGCCACCTTCAGGGAAAATAATAGGATTTTGAGTTTCTAATTTAATAGTAGAGTCATTTGCTTTTTTATCTTTACCCTCGGCAAACGAAATACGTTTACCGTTTAAATAGGCGCTCACAAATGCGTCACGAATACCAAAATCAACCACTTTTCGTTTATCTGTTAGTAATCTGTCCGGGTCGTTATAAATACCTGCCGTGTAACGGTATAAGCCACTTGGAAGTTTCTCGCTAAAGATCGGACCTAAATTTCTTAATTGACCCTTAGTTACTTGTCTGTTATAAACACCAATTTGAACGGTGAATAGTAAACCGTTAATTTGTTCTAACTCTTTAGTAACAGTTACTAAGTCTTGAGAATTTAGATTAGGTTGTGTAACTGTTGTGTTTGCTTTAGGCACATTTGAATTAGCTGTAATTCCTGCGCTAGTAGGCGCGTTATTATCAATCGTTTTACCTTCTTTATTTAATAAGGCAAGGGCCTCGGCAACGGTTATGCGTTTGCCGTTAAAAAATGCCACAACAAATGCATCACTGTATCCTAAATTGCGCAGATCGTTTTTAACAGCACCGGCATTTTCGAATTTAGTAAAGTTACCTGCTGTGTAGCGGATGTAACCATTACCGGCTGTTTCACCATTTAGCGGACTTAAACCTTTAAAAGCATCGTTGGCTAATTGTGTTTTAAATGCGCCTATTTGAACTCTAAATACTAAACCATCTTGCATTTTTGCATCGATCGGAATTGGTTTTTCGTTATTATAGGCGTTAACCGAAACTACTTCTAAGCCTTCAATTTTAACAGTGCCCTTAGTATTATTTACCGCAGGGTTAGCATTATCAATAGTTGCTGCATTATTATTTTCCGGAACGGTTGTATTATTCTTTGGATTTGTTTTTGTGTTTTTAGGATTTGTATTGGCTGCAATAGTTGTATTATTTTTTGTACTGGCATTGTTTGCTGCGTATGGATTATTTTTTATTTCATTTGCTGTTGCATTATTCGTGTTTTTAGGAGTTGTGTTGTTAGCAGTGCTTGTGTTATTTTTAGGATTTGTATTTTTTGCAACAGCGTTAGTTCCGGTTATTTTACTTAATTGTTCATTTGCAGCATTGCCTGTTTTTGCAGCTAAAGTTAAAAGTTTAGTTTTTTCTCCGGCGTCAGCAACTTGCGTAGATTTTATTAGAAGGTTTTTTGACTCTGAATTAAGATCTTCAGCATTTTGTTTTATAATTAGTTGATCGTTATTTAAATTTTTAGGAATGTACATTTTCGCAGTCTCGTATTCTAAAGTAAGTGCGTTAGTTAAATTTGTTAACTCCGAACTTTCTTTTTCCTGAATTTGTTTTTGTTTTGCAATTAAATTGTTAGGTACACCTGCGTTGCCTGCTACGTTGTTACTACTCAAAGGTTTTACAACGTAATCAGGATATTGTTTTTTTAGCTCGGTAATTAACTGATTTTGTTTAATTAAATACTCTGCTTCTTTTTCTTCAGCATTGCTTAAGGCGCCAATTTTAGCGTTAGGATTTGATTGGGCATTAGCTTCTTCTCTGAGTTTTTGTGACTGAGTTTTAAGTGTATTTATTTCATTATTTTTTTGTTCTAATTCAGAAAGCAGAGTGGGGTTATCAGTTTTTAATTTTGTGAAAAGCTCAGTAATGGCATTGTTATTAGTTTTATAATCTAGTTCATTACTTTGTTGTGTAAGCTCCGAGGCTTCAACTTTTTTGTTTTGTGAGGTGTTTTCTAGTTCATTCGCTTTTGCAATTAAACTGTCTTTTTTATTTCCTGAGGCAGTGTTTGCTTTATTCTTTAGGTCGGAAGCTTTATTACTTAGATCTTCTGATTCAATTAGTAAAGCATCTGCTTTTGTTTTAAGTTCAGGCGGTGTTTTTGATGAAACCGGATTTTGATCTTTGTAATTATTTATTTCGCTTTCAACTTGTTTCTTTTCAAGCTCTGATTTTTTTAATTCATTAATGGCATTAGTCTTTAAGCTATTAGCTTGCGGATTCTTAAGTGTTTCAGATTTGTTTTCAAAAAACGATAATAATTGACCGGCGGTTGTATCCGTTTTACTTAGTTCGTTTACACTTACTGTTTTTGTGTCTATAACTTGAGTAGTTGCACTAGCATTGTTTTCCTTAGCTGTATTGTTTGCAGTTACGTTCTCATTTGCTGTATTATCCTTATTTGAGTTGTTTGCAGTTACATTTTCTTTAGAAGTAGTTTCTTTGGCGTTGTTATCTTTAACAGTATTGTTTGCAGTTGAATTGTCCTTTGTAGTAGTTTCTTTGGCATTGTTATCTTTAACAGTATTGTTTGCAGTTGAATTGTCCTTTGTAGTAGTTTCTTTGGCGTTGTTATCTTTAACAGTATTGTTTGCAGTTGAATTGTCCTTTGTAGTAGTTTCTTTGGCGTTGTTATCTTTAACAGTATTGTTTGCAGTTGAATTGTCCTTTGTAGTAGTTTCTTTTGCGCTGTTATCTTTAACAGTATTGTTTGCAGTTGAATTCTCTTTTGCAGTATTATTAGCTATTTGGTTGTTTACTTTTTTGCTTAAATTGTTTAATTGATTGATCGCTTCAATTTGTTTTTTTGTTGCAGCAATTAAGCTGTTTAGTTTATCGGTATTATTAGTTGCGGCATCCGAGCTTTGTTTTAATTCATTTGCACTGTTAACTTTATTATTAACGGTAATTGATTCGCTTTTTAAGCTTGGTGTATTTGAAATTAATGTTTCGTTCGTTTTTAAGCTAGTATTTAATTGTTCAATTTCTAAAGCATTAGCTTCATGCATTTTTTGATAGGCAGCAGTTTTTGTAGCGGCAAGATCGTTAATACCGGCGTTAACTGCATCTAATTTTGAGTTAGCTAAATTATCATTCTTAACAACTTTAATTGATGAAGTAGAAGTAACGGCAGTTTTTAAATTTGCTGTTGGATCAGATTTTTTTAATAAGTCTAATGCTTGTTGTTGTTTGTTTAAGGCAAGCGCTTCTTTTTCTTCGGCATTACTTAATCCTCCTAATTTAGCGCCAATATTGGTAAGAGAATTTGATTCTTCTCTTATAGATGTTGCTTGTTTGTAGGTTACATTAGCCTCATCCATTAATTTTTTCGCCTCTGCAATATCCGTTTCAGATGCTTTTTTTCCATTGATAAGGGTATTTAAATTATCTGTGTTTGTAGAGTAAATTGTTGCGTTATCGGTTTTAGTGATCTCAGCAGCTTGCAAATTCTTTTCATTTCCTTTTTCCTCAGCTGCTTTTGCTTCAGTTAATAATTTATCTTTTTCGGCGCCGGTTTTTGTTTGTGATTCACCTCTTAATTTCTGTGCTTTATTAAATAATTCTTCAGCCTCTAAATTTAATTGTACCGGACTTGAAGTATTCGTTGTACTATTTGCCTCCGTTTTTTTGATTTCTTCTTTTGTTGTGGCTATTAGATCTTTTAATTTCTTTTGTTGTGCAGCCGCGTCATTGATCTTTGAATCAGCTTCGATCTTTAATTTTTGGGCTTCTGTATTTTGATAAGAGTTATACTCAAAATTTGAATTATCATTTGCGGCTAATTGGTTATTAAGCTCATCTAAATTCTTAAGCGCCTCAGAGCTATTATTAGCTTTTATTGGATTTAAATTAATAGGCTTTTCATTTGTATTAGCTACAGGCGAATTGTTTTTTGCAATTTCTGCATTTAATGTTTGAATTTGTTTGTTATTAGATGCTATTAGCAGATTGTTCTCTTTCTTGGTTGTTTCTAACTGTTTTATGTCGTTAGTAATTTGTTGTTTACTTTCAGGTGTCTTTGCCTTTAATAATTCCTTTTTATTTGTAGCAATTGCAGCATCTATTTCTTTATTATAGCTTACAATTTGCTTATTACTTTCTTTTATCGATTCAGGGTTGTTAATGTCAGCAACTGCTACCTTATCCTTGTATTTTTCTTCAAGCGCTTTGTTATTGATTTTTTGCGCGGCATTTGTTTGAGTATTTGTAGTTGAGTTTATTGCTGTAGCATTTTCTGCCGGGTTTGCTACGGTATTGTTAATGGTATTTGTTTTAGCCGCTGCAATGGTTTCGGTTTTAATTTTTGTGGCAAGATCAAGACCGTTCTTTAGGGCAGCTAGATCATCGTTAAGCTTTTTGATCTCAGTTTCGTTTTGAGCAATTTGTTTTTCTTTTGAGATCTGCTCTGTTTTTAAGGAATCAATTTGTGCAGTTATAATTGCTTTTTGTTTTTTCTTTTTTGTATTACTAAGATCTATTTGATCACTTGTGATCTCATTTTTAATATCCCCAATTTCAGTATTTAATAATTTGTTGTTTTTTTCAATCGCAGCAATATCTTTTTCTTTTTGATCAACATCTCCTTTAATCGATCTATAAATATCTTCTGAATTATTAGTTTTAGCGGCTAATTGGTCAATTTGCTTTTGCAGGTCTTCTAGTTTAGCTGTTGCCTCGGTATTATTCTTACTCTTACTTGTTGCTAATTTTTCTAATTCGTTGGCATATTGTTCATTTAAAATTGCCTCTTGTTTTTTGTTTGAAGCATCTGTTTTTAATGTATTGGCCAGATCAATAATTTTGTTTGCTACTGCTAATTCATTTTCAGCTTCATTTTTTATTTTTGTTCCTCTTTCTATCTCATTATTCTTGTCAACTTCATTTGTAATAGAAGTTGCATTTTTGAGAATTTCATCTCCTTCATTTAATTTTTTAGTTGCCTCAATTTTTTTCTGTTCACCAACTTGTTCAGCATCCCAACTGTCTTGCATTAATTGGTCAGCCTCCTTTTTAGAGTCAATTGCATCTTGCTTTGCAATATTTATTAAGTCTTTATTTGTAACGTTTTTTGTAGGTTCAGGGGTAACAGATTTTGAAGTAGTAGCTACTAATGTTTTGGTTTCAGCCGCATTATCAACCAATGTAGGTTTAACCTCGGCGTTTTCTTTTGTTGACGTGGTAGTAGTATTTAAAGCAGTAGAATTGTCTGCAACTTGCGTACCTATTTTATTTTGTCCTTCGTTTACATCTAATTTAGATTTCTTTTCGATAAGGGATAAATATTGTAAATAGCTATCATCTGTGGGTGATTCTTCAAAATAGTTAATGATCTTTAAAATTCCTTTATCGTAAGAAATAGTTTGTTTTAACGGCCTTGGGCTTGTAGCAAGCGGCAAACCAACTCTTTCAGATTGAGTTTTTAATCCCGGTGTTTCTACAGTATATAATAACTTGGCACCATTAGGCAGGTCCATTAAATAATTACCGTTATCTTCTGCCTCAAAAACACCAACAATTTCGCCATTGCCCATGTTTTTAACGGTAATTTTACTCTTTAAACTTTGGCCGGCGTTTTCTTTTACAACTGTTCCTTTAAGGGCTAATACATCTATTACTTTGCGCTCGGTATTAATTTTTAAGACATCTATTTTGCCGGGAGGACTTTGTCTACCGGTACTAAAATAAGCTATTTTCTCAAGTGAATCAGTTACAAATAAGTAATCATCATCCGGTGAATTGATAGGGAATTCAAGGTTTTCAGGTTGTGTCCAAGAGTCTGTCTCTTCAATATAATTTGATTTAAAAATATCGTAGCCACCCATACCGTTAAATCCCTTACTGGCAAAGTATAATGTTTTTCCGTTAGGGTGAAGGAAGGGGTAGTCCTCATCATAATCAGAATTAATACTGTTAACTTTAACAGGTTTCGCAAATTCGCCGTTTGACAATTTTACTGCGTAATAAATATCTTTGCTGTCGGTATTTTCACCATAACTGCTAAAAAAAACTTTATCGGCTGTTTTTGGTAAATAAACTACCGATTTTTCTTTCTTTTTTTTATCCGCACCTGTTCTAAAGGTTTCTGGTTTAATTAATAATTTTCCTCCAATATTTTTAAGATCGTAGCTTCTAAAATAATCCGCTTCGTTTAATTGCTTTTTACTTTTTATTTCAAGATCAGAAAGGTTACTTAGTAGGCGTTTACCATAGCCGCAGGACATGATCTCTCTGTCTACCATTAATTTTTTTTGTTTAGATGAGGAGCCAACTTGTTTGTATTCATTATAATACTTTATAGCTTCATCAAAGCGATAGTTAATATGGTAAGCTTTTCCTAAATAGAATTTCACTTCTTTAGGCGATTCATCGGGTTTACTGTTGGCAAAATTGAGGTAGGGGAGACATTTCTTTTTATCCGGTTCGCTGTAGATCATACACACCCCGAGCTTAAAATTATACTCAGCATCTTTTGGATAATTGGAAACTAATTGAGAATAAAGTTTGTAGGCTTTTGTAAACTCATCTTCTTCAAAAAGTTTATTAGCTTCTTTTTTAATATCCTCAATTGACACGTTTTGAGAAAAAACCGGACATGACATTACAAGCGCTAATAAAACTATCGTTTTTTTAACAATTTTCAGTTCGGGTGTTAAAACGTTAAATAAGGTATTAAACCTTAGTCTCATAATTCAGTTGGTGTAAATTTAATAATATTTATTGTTAAGGTGCTATTCCTTAAAAAAATCCATATTCACACGTGTTAAAAATAGGATTATTTAACTATAATTTAAAATTAAAGATTTATATTTGCTCACTAACCTTAAAAAAAATTAAAAAATGATTAAAAAATTACTTACAGTTGCCTCTGTTGCTATAACAGTTGCTGCTAGCGCTCAAACAGGAAAAATTGTTACTAACGTAATTAACATGCCTGCATCAGAAATATCTAAGTCTATTACTTACCAAGCTTCTGCAGCGCCTGCTGGTTGTGATACAATTTCAACAGCTCAAAACAATTCATTAACTTTAAACACAGCAGGTTCTGATACAGCTACTCCGGGTTGCAGCCCTAAAGCAGGATTTGTATTTGGTTCAAATTGTTATGATGATAAAGAAAAAGCTAACTTTTTTCCTATAGCATCTTATAGCGCAATTGCATCACCATCTATTACTGGTGTTATTGTATCTTTTTTCAAAAATTTAACTAGAGGAACAGGTGGAGCACCTTCAACTACTGTTGGTTTAACAATTTACGGTGGCGCTTTAGCTACAGGTCCTAGCACTGCTGCAGTTCTTGGTCAAACTACAGTTCCAATGTCAAGCATTTTAGCTGCTCAAGTTGGTACTAACACTACAATCAATTTCTTATATTCTTTTGCAACTCCAATTGTTGCTCCTGCAACAAACGGATTTTTCGCTTCAGTTGTTATACCAACTACAGCTGGTGATACAGCAGTTGTTTATAACTCTCCTGCATCTACTATTGATTACGGTTGGGAAAAATGGTCAGACAACTCATGGAATTCAATTAGCGGCGCTTGGGGTGCTTCTTTAAAAGGAAATTTATCTATTTATCCGGTTCTTTGTGGTAACTTAATTACTACAGGTATCTCTAAAAACTTAGGTTTAAGCAAAGATGTAACTATTATGCCAAACCCATCTACAGGTTTAGTAAATGTTTCTGTTGCTTTAGCTAATTCTCAAGATCTTACTTTAACTGTTACTAATGCATTAGGACAAGTTATTGTTAATAATAACTACAATTCAGTATTAACTGAAGTTATTTCTTTAGACCTTACAAATCAATCTAATGGCGTTTATTTTGTTACTGTAAGTAACGGAAAAGACAAAATGGTTCAACGTTTGATCTTAAACAAATAATTTTAAATTATTTTTTAGAAAAGAGGCTATCCTTGATTGGGTAGCCTCTTTTTTGTTTAAATTGATTTAGGAACAGCAAAGACAATATGAAAAAAAGGAAAAATGTTAAAAATAAATTTTGTTATAAGCTTTCCATAAGTTGAATATTATTTTTTTATATATTTGGTACTTAAACATCTTAAAAAACAAAAAAAACATGAAAAAAATTACTCTTACTTTATTAAGTGCAATGGTATCTTTGGCTTCACTTGCCCAAGTAAATACGATTGTTTCAGTTCCTAATCCAAATACAGCTCCTGGTACTACTGGTCTACGTGCGCCAAATGGTACAGTTGGCCATACTGTAATGAGAGGACAATATTTTATTCCAACAAGTGATTTAACTGCTTTATCGCCTACAATTACTTCTTTTGGTTTTGATTTAGCTAGTGGAGTTTCTTCAGCAGCTAACGGTACTTTAACAGTTTATTTGCAACATACTGGAGCTGCTTCTTATACTTCAGGTACAACTTGGACTACAGCTGGTATGACAACTATTTATACAGGTAGTTACAGTATTCCTGTTGGTGCATCACCTGCAACAGTAGATTTAACTTTACCTTCTGCTTTTAACTATACTGGTGGTGCTTTAAACATCGCTTATGAGTATACTGCTGCTGCTACATCTACAGCTGCTGCTGTTTATAATGCTTTTGCAGGAACAGCTTTAGGTGCTACCGGTGCTTCTAGTACTTTGGCAGCTCCAGCACTTGGTGGTACAGGTTTTAGACCAGTTTTTAGATTTGGTACTCCTAATACTTTTACAAATGATATCAATGTACAAAGTGTAAACGCTCCGGGAAAATACCCAACTACTTTTGCTAGTCCTCAAGCAATTACAGCTACAATTTTTAATGGAAGTAATATTGCTAAAACTAACATTGCTGTTGGATTAAGTGTTACCGGTGTTAATACATTTACAAACGCTCAATTTATTCCTTCTTTAGCAGCAGGTGCAGTTACAACTGTTACTTTTGCAAGTTTCCCTGCAACTGTTCAAGGAATTAATACTATTTCGGTTGGTGTATTACCTGATCAAAATAACTTAAATAACAATATTTCAATAACTCAAAGTATTACTTGTGATGTATGGGCTTACAATCCTCCAACAGGTACGTATACTGCAGGTGTTGGTTTTAATACTGGTTCAGGTATCATTTCTAGTAGATTTGCTACTCCAGTTGCTTCTACTTGTACAGCTGTTCGTTTAGCTATTTCTACTGATACTGCTACTCCCGGTAAACCTGTTTATGGCGTATTATTAAATGCTGCTGGTACTATTGTTGGTCAAACTAATACAATTACTGTTACTGCAGGTATGTTAGGTACTTTCCAAACTTTAGTATTTACTACTCCTCAAGTTATTACTGCTAATACAACTTATTATGCAGGTCTTGCTCAAAGTGCTGGTACTCCTGGTTGGTTCCCTGTTGGATCTCAAGCTTCAGCAGTAGCTCCTACAAATTATTATACATCTGCACTTTCTCCAACAACTACCCCTGCTTTTTTAACTAGCAATTTAGGTTATTTTGGTATTGAGGCAGTATTTACAAGTACTTGTGGATCTGTTGGTCTTGCTGAATTAGTTTCTACTTCAAAAGTATCTGTTTACCCTAACCCAACTGTTAACGGTAAAGCTACTATTGCTGGTTTAGAAGGTGCTAATACTATCACTGTTTTCAATATGTTAGGTCAATCAGTTATGACTTTAACTTCTGATAAAGAAGAAGTTTCAATTGATTTAATTAACCAACCAATTGGTAACTACTTAGTAAAAATTACTAATTCAAGTAATGCTACTAAAACAGTTAAAATTATCAATCAATAATTTTAATTAACATTTATTTTAAAAGCCCGGGTTTACTCGGGCTTTTTTTATGGTAAAAAATAGTACTTTTGCAATTCTGAAAGTATTTAAAATATTCGGTCTCTTATTAGTTCTGGTTTTAATGACTAACTGTGATGGGTTTAATAAACTCCTTAAAAGCACAGATTATGAACTAAAGATGGCTAAGGCAAAAGAATATTACGATAAAGAACATTTCATTAAATCCTCCCAGTTATACGAAGAACTTATACCTGTAGTTAAAGGAACCGACAAGGCGGAACAAGTGTATTATTACTATGCTTGGAGCGAATATTACATGGGCGATCATATTATTGGTCAATATCATTTTAAAAATTTCACTAAACAATTTCCATTAAGTATACATTCTGAAGAATGTTATTATATGAATGCCTACTGTTATTTTTTAACTTCATCTAATTATAAATTAGATCAAACTAGCACAAAAAATGCTATTAAAGAATTTCAATCCTTTGTGGATATATATCCTGAGAGCAAAAGAATAGACACTTGTAATATTATTATTGATAAATTACGCTATAAATTAGAAAAGAAGGATTACGAAATTGTAAAGCAGTATTTTAAAGTGAGCGATTGGAAGGCTGCCATTGTTTCTACTAAAAACTTTGTAAAAGAGTATCCTTCAAGTGAGTTTAATGAAGAGATGATCTATTTAATGATCGATTCTTATTATTTACTGGCAATTAACAGTATAAAATCCAAAAAAGAGGAGCGTTTAGACCTTGCTATTGAAAATTATATAAAATTTGTAGATTTGTACCCTAAAAGTTCGTATCTTAGCCGGACAGAATCTATTTATAATAGCTGTAAAAAATTAAAAGAAAACCTAAATTAATCATGGATTTTAAAAAAACAAACGCAGAACAAAGTATTGTAACCCGCGATATTCGCAAATTTGACGCACCAACCGGTAATATATACGAAGCAGTATCTATTATGAGTAAGCGTGCAAATCAAATTAGTTCAGAGTTAAAAGAAGAGTTATCAGGTAAATTGCAAGAATTTAGCAGCCACACTGATAATTTAGAAGAAGTGTTTGAGAACCGCGAACAAATTGAAATTTCAAAACATTACGAAAAATTACCTAAACCAACTTTAATCTCTATTCAAGAATTCTTAGAAGAAAAAGTTTATTTCCGTAACCCAACAAAAACGGTTGAATAATTTTTCAAAAACCTCTTAAAAGGCAGTAAGCAAAAGCTTTACTGCCTTTTTAATTTATATGCTTTACAACAAAAAAATAATTCTAGGTATTACCGGTGGCATTGCAGCTTATAAATGCGCTCACCTGGTTAGATTATTAGTAAAGCAAGGTGCACAGGTAAAAGTGATCTTAACGCCTGCAGCAAGCGCCTTTGTTACCCCACAAACACTTTCTGTTTTAAGTAAGAACGAGGTTGTTGTTGATTTTTTTGACGCCAACTTTAATTGGAATAACCATGTTCATTTAGCCGAATGGGCCGATCTACTGCTAATTGCCCCACTAACGGCCAATACCTTAGCAAAAATGGCGGGCGGTGCCTGCGATAATGTTTTATTAGCCACTTATTTGTCAGCTAAAACAAAGTGTTTTGTTGCCCCTGCAATGGATCTGGATATGTATAAACACCCAAGTGTTAAACGGAATTTAGAAACATTGACAAAAACCGGAAATATTGTTATACCTGCCGAAAGTGGCGAATTAGCAAGTGGTTTGGTGGGTGAAGGCAGAATGGCCGAGCCGGAAAATATTGTTGCATTTTTAAACGATCATTTTAGTAAAAGCCTTCCCTTAAGTGGTAAAACAGCTCTTGTTAATGCCGGCCCTACTTATGAAGCTATTGATCCTGTTAGATTTATTGGAAACCGAAGTAGTGGAAAAATGGGTATTGCTATTGCTGAAACCCTTGCCATTAATGGTGCAAATGTTGTTTTAGTTTTAGGGCCAAGTAACGAAAAAGTAAAAAATTCATCCATCAAAATCATTAATGTTGAAAGCAGCGAGCAAATGTATGATGCCATGCTATCAAATTATGCCAATAAAGATATTGTTATTTGTTCGGCCGCAGTAGCTGATTATAAGCCTGCTATAGTAAGCGAAACTAAAATTAAGAAGAAAAGTAATAGTGGCGATCTTTTAAATTTAGAATTAATAAAAACCAAAGATATTTTAAGTGAATTGGGGAAACAAAAACAACAACAACTTTTAGTTGGATTTGCGCTTGAAACCAACAATTTAATAGAGTATGCTGCAGAAAAGGTGAAAAGTAAAAACTTAGACCTTATAATAGCTAATTCTGCCATAGAAAAAGGTGCAGGCTTTGGCACCGACACAAATAAAATTACTATTATTGATAAACACAATAAAATCTCTAATTTTGAGTTAAAATCAAAACAAGAGGTGGCAATTGATATTGTTAACTACCTTATTGATCTTTTAAATAAAAAATGAAAAAATACTTTATCATAATTTGTCTATTTCTTTTTACTAAACTGAATTTTTTCGGGCAAGAATTAAATTGCCAGGTAAAAATAAATTACACTCAAATTCAAGGTACAGCAAACAAGCAAATTTTTGAGCAGTTAGAAAAGGCCATTTATGAATTTATGAATAATAAAAAATGGACAAAAGACATCTATACCACAAATGAGCGTATAGATTGCTCTGTTTTTATTAATATTAAAGAGGCTATAAGCACCGAAGATTTTTCGGCCTCTATTCAGGTGCAGAGCCGACGTCCGGTTTACAAGAGTTCATATTACACCCAAATGTTTAATTATGAAGACGACAATTTTAGTTTTAAATTTCAACAATTTTCGCAACTTGAGTTTAATGAAACAACCTTTCAGAATAATTTAACTTCCGTTTTAGCCTTTTATGCATACATTATTTTAGCAGTAGATGGTGATTCATTTTCACCTTTAGGTGGAGCTGAAAATTGGCAAAAGGCACAATTAATAGTTAATAATGCCCAAACCGCAAGTGAAAAAGGATGGAGAAGTAACGAAAGCCAAAGGAACCGTTATTGGATAGTTGAGAACGCTTTACAGCCTGTTTTTAAAGGTATTAGAAATTGCAATTATGAGTATTGTAAAAATGGTTTAGATATTATGCATGAGAAAGTAGAAGAGGGTAGAGCAAATATTTTAAAATCATTAGATCTATTAAAACCCGTTTATTCTGCAAGACCAGCCTCATTTAATATGCAATTATTCTTTAATGCAAAAGCCGATGAGTTAATTAATATTTTTAAAGGCGGCTTACCTGAAGAAAAAACAAAAGCTGTTGAGACCCTAATGCTATTAGATCCTGCCAATACAACCAAATATTTAAAAATTTCAGGGTAATTATTTTACCATTCGTTTATTTTTCTACACTTATATTTATTAGTGATCGCGTCATTCTAAAATTAAGATCTAATTTTTAGTTGTTTTCTTTTATCTTTTTTTGATTAAGGTCATTCCCTTTTTTGATTTTTATCATTACGCTTCTTTTGCCTTCATCTTAAATTTGTGTAGTCGTTTTTTTGTGTTTGTTACTTTATTTCAAACGACCAAGGTTTAATTCATACTATAAAAAGCAGGTAACAAATTATTTAGTTTAAATTTTAGCTATATGAAACTATTAAAAAAGATAATGTTAGTTGTTACTGTATTAGTTGTTTTAGCTACTTGTTTTCTTTGGTATATGGGATACTTTTCTTCCCTTAAAATAGAAGATAAAGAAGAAGGTGGTTATATGGTGGTTGGTAAAGAAGTAATTGGGCCATACTCGGATGTTGGTAAACATATGTTTGATGTAGATAATAAATTAAGGGAATTAGGAATAAACAGCACAAAGGGTTTTGGTATTTATTATAACGATCCAAACACTACACCAAAAGAAAAATGCCGGAGTTTGGTTGGAAATATTGTGGAAATAAAAGATCTAGAGAAAATAAAAAATTTGCAGCTAGATGGCTTTAAAAAAGATTCGATACCGGTTGCAAAGGCTGTTGTATCTGAGTTTCCAATAAAAAATACTATCTCGTATATGATAGGACCAATGAAAGTGTATCCAAAATTTTCGCAATACATGACCGAGCGAAATTATAAACCGGTTTTATCTTTTGAGATATATGATATGGCTCAAAAGAAAATAATTTTTGTAATGCAATATTCAAACTAGTAATAAAATGAAAAAAAATTCAATGATCGTAAAATTCATTTCGCTGTTATTGGCAGGTTCAATTTTGTTATCAAGTTGCACCAGTACAACCATGATACAATCTACCCCAAGTGGTGCAAAGGTTTATTTAAATGGAGAACCTGTAGGGACAACTCCTTACGAACATTCTGATACCAGAATAGTTGGAAGCACAACCAGGGTTAAGCTCACAAAAGAAGGTTACGAAACTTTGTATACTTCGTTCTCGAGAGATGAAGAAGTGGATATTGGCGCCATTGTTGCCGGGGTTTTTATTTTCTTTCCGTTTATATGGACCATGAAATACAAGCCTAGTCACACCTATGAATTGTTACCTACTACTGCAGTTGTTGAACCCGCAGCCATTAAAACACAGCCTAATCAGATCAACATTAAATCTAAGGCCGAAAGAATTAAAGAATTTAAACAACTACTCGACGAAAAAATAATTACTCAGGAGGAATTCGAAAAAGAGAAAAAGAAAATATTAGATGAGGAAAAGTAATTTTTGATCCTTAATAGAACCAAGAACATTATAAAACCAGCTCTTTAAATAAACGGTTAACGGTTTCATTCAGATCTGTGCAAAGGCCTGCATGAGGCCGTGAAGTTTGTATCACCGAACTACGCACTGCTGTTAGCCAGCGAAAGCGTGATGGAATATCCATTTCTGCAATTGGACCACCATCTTTATTTCCAAGCGCAATTTTTTCGAAGGACATTAAATTTAATTTAACTTGTTCAGTATCGGTATCCTTACAAAACATACCAAGCTTATCTTCATTTACAGAATAACGCACAGCTATGAATTTTGCTTTTTTACAAAACAAAATAATTCCTGCGTTTACAAATTCTTCCCTTTCAACTAAGGGAACAATGCGTATTACAGCATATTCATATAAGTGCTTCTCTTGCATCCTGTGCCTCTTTTGTAAAACTGTCTGAATAATTAAAACGGGTAATTAAAAATTTATAGTAAGCCTCTCTTATCTCTTCCGGCGATTCGTCGGTGTCTTGCCATTCAAGCCATTCTAAAGGAATAAGGTTAACAATATTTTTTATTTTTTGTGGTGTTAAAAGTTTTTTAAACTCTGTATTTACTTCATTTAACAAGCTTGCCTTTGGAAGTAATACATGATCTTTTATAAAGGCAAAAGGTGCGGTAGCCTTAACTTCTCGGTTGGTCCAGGTGTATTGAAAATATAAACACGAACCATGATCGATTAGCCAAAGATCTTTGTTCCAAATAAGCATATTGGTGTTTCTGAATGTTCGGTCAACGTTAGTAATAAACGAATCTAACCAAACAATTTGAGAGGCCAATTTTGCATCCACTGATGTTACAACCGGATCAAATGTAATTGCACCGGAAAGAAAATGCAAGGCTAGATTTAATCCCTGACTTGCTTTTAAAAGATCTTGGATCTCTTCATCACCTTCGGTTCTGCCAAAGGCTTCATCTAAATTTGCAAAAACCAATTCGGGTACTTTTAGCCCAAGTGTGCGGGCAATTTCTCCGCCAATTAATTCGGCGATCAACGTTTTAACACCGTGCCCACCGCCTTTAAATTTTAGAACATATTTAAAATCATCATCGGCTTCGGCTAAAGCGGGTAAGGAGCCACCTTCGCGAAGTGGTTGGATATATCGTGTAACGTTAACTGTGCGAAGTGTTGTTGTCATTAAAATTTTAAGTGAATCAAAGATAGTTTTTTTAACTGAAAATTTATTAAAGAAAAAAATGCGATCATAGAAACTATATTTGGAGGCGGAATTAAAAAAGCCTCTCAGTTATGAGAGGCTTTTTTAAGTGTTAATCGTTTTTACTTTTTGTTGATCAAATTAATCGATTCCAAAGGATCTTCAACCTCAATTATTAATTGTTTATAGTTCTCATCTTTTAACTCAATTATAATTGCGTTTTCTTTTTTAGCAACATCCATAAAGATCTTCCCTCCATCTTGGTAAAATGTACCGGCATTTAAAACATAAGGCATATTGGTGCCAATTAATTTTGCCATATACCAATCTTTAATTTTTGTTTCGTCTTGATATGCATTTATGATATGATCATTTGGAATTTTAATTTCGCTTTTAAATGCCCATAATTTGTGCAGTCCAATTATTTCAAACGTTGTTTCTTTTTCTGTTTTTGTAATTTTTACCATGATTTCAAATTTTATTTATTTCGAGTTATTCTTCTTTTAAAGGTATAAAATAGTACCTTAAAATTAGCATCATTTCTTCAATATAAACTCAACCCTTCTGTTTTGTTTTCTGCCTTCCGGTGTTTCGTTCGATTCTATCGGTTTTGTACTGCCATATCCGCCGGAACTAACATTGGTGGCAATAACACCTTTAGCTATTAAATAATTGCCCACGGCAGCAGCTCTTTTAATGGATAGTTCTAAATTTTTCGCTTCGTCTCCGGCGTTATCTGTGTGTCCGTATATTTCTATTTTTAATTTAGGATCTACTTTTAAATAAGCTGCAATTACATCTAACTCGGGAAAAGAAACCGGTGATAAAATAGATTCTCCGCTTTGAAAGAGCACATTTTTAAATGCCATCATCACATCCGAAGGCATTTTTTCTATGGTAACAGGTTCCACAAATTCAGTGTCCGGCAATTCAACCTGCTGGTTCGCAAAATAGGGGTTAAAAACTTCTGCTGTATCAATTTTTTCACGCTTGTATTCGAACATACTCACATCATCAATATAATAATAGGCATCTCTTTCAATTTTTTTATTTATTGGTGAGCTAATTCCCGGTGGCACTGTGTTGCCCGTTTGCCATAACCTTCTAGGAACAAAACTGCCAATTAACAAAGTACTTTCACCACCTTTAGCTTTATAGATAATACTGATTTGATGCCACTCGTTGGTTTCCATGCCAACTTCTTCTTCTAATGGAATATACAGAGGTCTAAGGTCTGTAATGATATCAGAATGCTCGTACTTTACATTTTTGTTTAAAAAACAAACACCAATTTTATCAATTGCAATAGGCGAATAGTCAGAAAGACTGATATACATGCTTAAGATATATTCCTTATTACTTTCTAAAGGAGTGGAGAGTGTTGTTTGAAGATACTCTCTATAATAACCATGCGAAAAAGCAAATATCCCGGCGTAACATTTTCCAGAACGGGCTTCTTGAATGCCCATGGCATTATTAGGCACATTTACCCTTGAGATCTTTAAATCTTTTTTAGTGCAGGTGCAAAAAAGGTCGGTAGTACCGCGACTAGGTGAGCTCCAGGAATAAGAGGCATCAATGGCAGAGTAGGTAATAGGGATGAATTTATTTTTTTCAAAACTAGAATCGGCAACAAGGTTTTGCGCCAATGTAAATTGACAACTAATTATTAGTATGATCGCAGATAATATAAATTTCACGGAAGGAAAATTACAGTAAAATCTGTATAATTCATAATTTGAGTTTAATTGCCAATACTGTATTCTAAAAAATGCCCTTTTTATTATAGGATTAACAATTAATTAAAGCTGGTCACTACTTTGTATTTTTTTTGATATCCCATAAAATGAAATTCACACAAAGATGTGACAGACAAAATTGTGTAGTAGAACAATAAAGCCCCAATTTTGCTAAAAAAAAATCTATGAGAAAAATTACAAAAAAAATTGCAGTAGCTTTTACTGCGTTGTTTATTACAGCAGGTTTAACCACCATAAAAGCGCAAACTGGTGCAGCCTTAAATATAGCTAGTACAGCCACGGCTGATGCTGTTGTGCTAAATCAAGCTATTAGTACTAATTCTTTGGTTGGAAAGACAAAAATTACAGTTGAGGCTTGGGTAAGACCAACCACCCTTGCTGGTAATGGTTGTATTGTTGGTAATTATACCAGCCCGTTAAACCAATTACAGTTTCTATTTCGTAGAGATGGAACTCAATATTTATTTTTAGTAGGTCCTGGAAATGCCCCAGCATATATGGGCGTTACCACTCCTGTAAATACTGCAACAGTTAATATCTGGCAGCACGTGGCTTGTGTGTATGATGGCACAGTAACTAGAGTTTTTATTAATGGTGTTTTGTCTGCCACTAACAGCATATCAAGCTACACGTTTGCGGCTAATACTAATTCAATAATTATTGGAACAAATTCTATTAATGAGTCTTTTAACGGAGATGTTGATGAGTTACGCATTTGGAACACCAACCGTTCAAAATGTGAAATTAATACTTATATGAATTGTGAAATTCCTGGTAATGCTGCCAATTTAATTGCTAATTACCATTTTAATCAGGGTGTTGCAGCCGCTAATAACTCAACAGTTACAACCTTATTTGATGCTACAACTAATGGATATAACGGAACCTTGAATAATTTTGCTCTGACTGGGGCAACCGGAAATTGGGTAACACCAGGCGGAGTTGTTTCAAATTTTACTACTTCTATAGCTACTCCTGGTTATACAAATACTGCTTTAGGTATTTGCCCCGGAGGTACTGTAGCTCTTGGTAGTACTAATGTAACCTCATTTACTTGGACACCTACATTAACAAATAATACACCATTTACACCAACTGCTAGTACTAGTTATTCATTTACAGGAACTAATTCGGTAACTACTTGTTCAATTTCAAGCGTGGCTAACGTTACAGTAAATCCTAACCCAACGGTTACTGCTGTTTCAAGCGCAACTAATTTAATTTGTACTGGTCAAACTGCTACAATAACTGCCGGTGGTGCTAATTCTTATGTTTGGAACACCACTGCAACTACAGCAGTTGTTGCTATTAGTCCAACGGTAACAACTACTTATACTGTTACAGGCACCAATTTAAATGGTTGTTCAAATGTTGCCACAGTTACTCAAAGTGTAAGTGCTTGTACTGGTATTGTTAACAGTTTAAGTGAAGTAAATCTTGAAATTTATCCAAATCCTTCAACCGGATTGTTTAATATTAAATCTAATTCTCAAATGACAATTGAGGTATTTGATATGTTAGGCAGTTTAATTTTAGAAACGGATATCAATGCAGGCGATTATAAACTTAACCTAGAAGAACAAAATAAAGGTTTATACATTGTTAAGTGTACATCTCAAGGTCAGGTTAGATCTTATCGATTAATTAAAGAATAATAATACATTACCTTTTATTAAGCCCCTCCAATAAAATGGAGGGGCTTTCTTTTTATACACATACATAATTCCTATTTTAGCGCTGTGTTGAACAAACGTATCTATATAACTTTTTTATTTTTACTAGTATTGGTCTCTTTTTTTAAAACCCAAACGAGTTCAAATGAAGCAGTAGACAATCTTAATATTAGTTCTATTACAAAGGATCAATATGGCCGAATTTGGATTGGTACATTCTCTGGATTAAAATGTTATGATGGTTCTCAATTAATAGAATTTAATTCAAAACAATATCAAGATCTTTTTCCAGATGGCGGAATAATTGGTGTGGTTTTTAATCCGGCTCAAAAAAAGCTAGTTATTACTACTAAAAAAGGAGTTGTTTTTTTTGATCCAGATAATTATAAAAGTAAACTACTAAGTTTATCTGATTTAAAAATAAAAAATCTCAAAAACGGTATCTGGTTTCCTTGTATAGATGAGGAAGGCAATACGTGGTGTAGTGATAACGAAGGTGGTTTAATAAAGATCGATAAATATTTAAACTCAAAAATATTACGCTTTAAATTGCCCATTAATTCTGATTTATTGTATACATACGGCAATTATAATGGGTTTTCGAGTGTTAGTTGCTCAAATGGAAATATTTATTTCGGAACAAGACGCAGCGAAGTATGTAGATTCAATGTTTCAAGTAACAAGGTAAGTGTTGTGAGTAACGATCATAGAGCTATTAATGGTATTTATCATTATGGCGGGGATTTGGTATTTTCTGATTTTGATGGACTAAATTTTAAAAGAGAATCTGACACAAGTATAAAGTCGCATATTCCGGCTCACTTAATAAGTTTTTTGTATAAGGATGATAATAACGAATTATGGTACGTTTTGAATAAAACCCAATTGTTTAAATTAAATGAAAATAAGAAGCCGGAGTTAGTTTATGAATTAAGTACTGAACAAATAAATAAACATAAAATTATAAGAGCGATATTGGTTGATAAAGATAGAGTATGGCTTGCAACCGAGCGTGGCTTATTGATTATAAATAAGCCGCTTAAAGCATTTTATAAAATATTCGATAAACTGCCTGGCTATTCTAATATGGAATTGAGCTCAAGAGGAATAGTTGCAAAGGATGATTCAATTATAATATGCGCTGGTTACAATTATTTAGCATCGTACAATAAACGCTCTAATGAAATTAAATCGTTAATTGATAAAGAATCTTCCAAAGAAATAATTCCTTACGGTTTGTGTATTACAGGAGATAGTTTATGGATTGGTTCTGAAGGAGGAGGCTTGGGGATATTTAGTTTTAAAGCTTTAAAATTAAAAAGGCCTGAATTTAGTAATAAAGTTCCGCCAAAATATTTTGTTTATGGCGGATTGATAAGATGTGTTACAAAAGTTGATTCTTTTATTTATTTAGGTGAATATGGGATATTTGGATTATATAACTTAAAAACAAAAAAAGTAATTGATAGTTACTCGCCAGAATGGCCAAGCAAATGGGCTAGGGAGAAGACGAATAACATCAATCAAATTTTAAAATTAAACAATAATGAGTTGTTGTTTGTTGCAACTGGAATAATTGTTATAACCAATAAGCAGTTTAGTATTACGAATATAATCAAACCAGAAAATCTCCATGGAGGTACTAAGGATTTTTTAATACTTAATGTAATGCTTGACACGGAAAATAACTTTTGGATAAGCACTGATAGAGCAGGTTTATGTTTATACAATAGAAAAACTAAAAAATGTAAATGGTTTAACACTCAAAATGGCTTATGTGATAATACAGTTTATTATTGTCTTCAATCGCAAGATAATAGAGTTTGGGTAGCAACAAATTTTGGCTTAAGTGTTATAGATGTTGAAAATAATCGTATCAATAATTTTTTTGAAGAGGATGGCATAGTCAATAACGAATTTAATTCTAACTCTTATTATAAAGCAAATAATGGCGATCTCTATTTTGGTGGCATGAAAGGTGTTACCAGAATAATACCTTCCTTGTTAAAATTAAATTCTTCGAACGATCATTTAATTTTGTCATCAATTTACATGACCGGCTTTAAAAATAACGATTCACTTTATTTATCGGGATTGAATAAAATAAAAAATATTGTTTTGCCATATCATTCGCGATTTATAAAGGTCACCTTCTCTTTGTTAAATTACTCGAATAAAAATAAATATGAATTTAGACTGCTTGGAATAGATTCCGCTTGGTTAAGCTTAGGAAATACCAATACGGTTATGTTTAATTCACTAGAGCCCGGAAATTATACTTTGCAAATAAGAGCCTGGAATGAGCGGGGAGAATTAAATCCCGAAGTAATAACTTTATCAATTCTGGCCGAACAGGTGTTTTATTTGCAGCTATGGTTTATTGTATCGTCTGCTATTATCATTACTATATTGATTGGGTTCATTTTTTACATTGTTTACAGAACAAAGATCAAAGGTCTGCATAAAATGGCCGACATGCGTTTAAAAATAGCAACCGATCTGCATGATCAGGTAGGAGGTTTATTGAATAAAACAGCAACACAAGCAGATATTGCTAAAATGAGACTAAAACAAGAAGATGGTTCACTTACAAAAATTGCAGATAATAGCAGGGTAGCCCTAAATAGTATGCGCGATATTTTATGGAACCTTGATCCGCGAAATGATAATCCCGAAAGTTTAGTGGTAAGAATGAGTGAGTACGCTCAAAAGATGCTCGATGATACTAATTATTACGAATTAAATTTAGCTATTTTAAAAGAGGTTGAATTATCTCATGAAATAAGGCAAGTTATTAATACAGTTTTTAAAGAATCTATCAATAATATTGTAAAGCACGCAAGTAATGAGCGAGTGCTGGTTAAAGTTGAAAAAACAGCGGTAGGTCTTGTTCTATCTGTTTATAATTCCGGCAAATTTGTCTCTAAAAATGAATTTAGTGGGCAAGGTTTAAGGAATATGAAAATGAGAATAGAAAAGATAGGTGGAGAGTTTAAGATCGAACATGATGAAGGAGTATTAGTAATATTTAAAATCCCCATCAAGTGATCTAAAATTCACATAAAGATGTGACAAGATCGCATATTATTTTTACTTAATTTTAAACTATGATCAAACTAGCCATTGTAGAGGATGATGTTGAGTTCTCAGAATTATTAAGGGATTATCTTTTAACAGATAGTACTTTTACTGAAATTCAATTATTTGAAAGTGTTGAAAATTTTTTGATCCCAATTGAGGAAGGGTATTGTCCGCATGTAGTTTTGCAGGATATTAATTTGAATGGTATGTCGGGTCTTGAAGCCATTTCTATTTACAAGAAAAAAATACCACAATCAAAGGTTTTAATGAATAGTGTGTTACAGGATAGTGACAGCGTTTTTTCGGCCATTTGCGCCGGCGCCCTGGGTTACATTGAAAAAGGAAATAGTATGGAAAAGGTGAAAGAGGCTATCATAACCTTGCATCAAGGTGGATCGCCAATGTCACCCAGTATTGCGCGACATGTGATCAATTTCTTTAATCCGGCAAAAAAATTCGAAGAAGATCTTAGTCCACGTGAACTTGAAATTGTTCAAGGAATACTTGACGGATTAAGCTATAAAATGATCGCAGAAAAACATTTTGTGTCGTTAGATACTGTTCGCACACATATAAGCCGTATTTACAGGAAGCTTCATATAAATAGTAAAGGCGAGTTAATTGCCATTTATCTAGGCAATACTAAAAAGTAATTTTAAATACGATCGAAATTTATTGTTAGTGCAGGTGTGCTCTAACTTAAAGTTTATTTCAAAGCCACATCAAGTTTAAATGAAATAAAGTGATATTAGCTTTATTTCATAATTCCTAAAAACAACAAATGGATACTTTTAGGTTATTTGTTACATATCTAAAATTGAAACCTTTTTTAGAATAACTACTTATTAATTCAACCTTTTTATTGTTTTTTCAATATGTTTTTCATTTGGCATTAGGGCCATTTGTATCCTTTTGGCATAGGAAATACTATCCAATATTTCTTTTTGTTTTTCGTTTACTAAATGTAAGAGTGCATCGCTTCTTTTCTTTTCCTTAATAATTTTATTTCGTTGAAAAAAGAAAAGTGATGCGGCCATTAAAACCAGCACAAAACCAACTAAAAATGCATTTCTAAGATTTTTTTGATTTTGAATTTCCTGCTGGATTATGATATCTTTTTTATCTTGAGCTTCCTTGGCTAATGTTTCTTTTTTATCAAAATCATATTGCATTTGTTGCTCTGTCATTTTTTTAATATTTTCTTTACTGAGGATGCTATCTCTAAGAACAATGGATAGTTTAAAATATTCTAACGATTTTTCAAAATTGCCAAGCTTTTTTTCTATTTCAGCTAAATGATCGTAACAAACCTGACGTCTTGAAATACTGCCGGATTCTTGCGCGAGAGCTAAACCCTTAAATGCGTAAACACTTGCTTCTTTATACTTTTTTTGAGATAAGAATAAATTTGACATCAAATTATAAATGTTTATCATCCCTTCTTTCTGTCCGGATGCTTCTACAATTGTAAGCGCGCTTTTCATGCATTTTTCCGCTTCAACATAATTTCCTTTTTTTCTGTACAATTCGCTCATGGTTCCAAGATTATTTGTTTTCCAATGCATATTCCCCATTTCATCGTTGATCTTTAAGGCAGTTTGTAATAGCGTTAAAGCTTCGGGATTATTTTGATACATGTAAATTGTACCAACATTATGACTAATAGCTGCGATCATTCTTTTTTCACCAAATTCTTTAAATATTTTTAAGGCTGGAAGTAAAAACTTTAAAGCTTCCTCTAAATTTTGAGTTTGATAGTGAATATTCCCAATATTAGCGTTACACTTTGCAATACCCAAAGTATCTTTTAATTTTTCTCGAATTTTTAACGATTCAAGATAATTCGTTTTTGCCTCTATGAATTTGCCCATGTCTTCGTAACAATAACCTATACTGTTGTGGGTTTGGCTAACATCCGACAACAAAGAAAGTTCTTTTCGAATGTCTAAGGATCTTTTATACCAAACAATTGCTTCACGATGCTCTGCCTTATAATTACTTACATTGCCCAATAAAAAATAGGCGTTGGCAATTCCCTTTTTGAATCCAATTTTTTCTGATAATTCAAGTGATCTTTTAGCATAATCAAAAGATTTTTCGAGATCAATTTCCAAATAGCTTTCCGAAAGCTTCTTAAGCAAATTTACTTTAGTGCTATCCTCTTTGGCTGTTTTTGTTAGCGTTTGAAGAGAATCTATGATCTTTAAATTTTGTGAAAATAGGGATGTCATTAAATGACAAAATAGTATTACTAACAAAAATTTGTTTTTCATTTTTTTTGAGGAATTATGTGATGTAATTTTTTGCTACTATTTATTCTGATATAAGAAGATGTTTTTCTTATGAAAATTAAGATTTAAAATTGATTAATAGCCATATTAACCCACTTATTTTCCACGAAACGGTAACTAATACTATTTTGTTATAATAAATATCTATTTATAGATCCCTTACCTTAAGCATTCTGTTTTTTTGATCCTACTTTACCTCCGTCTTTTTATTCTACTCACAAATTGCCTACACTCAGTAATTCTTATTTTAGTATCAATCATTGACCAGTTTTGATTTTTTTTTTTGAATTAAGTTTACCAATAATTGTCAAACTATACTCTCATGAAAAAATTAATTCTATTATTTGTTGCTGCTTCATTTTTATGCAATGCACAAACCAGCATTACATCTCCATCTGTTTCAGGTGTGTGGAATTTAGCAGGTTCGCCTTATATAATAAATCAAAATATACAGGTTCCATCAACCCAAACCCTAGTTATTAATCCGGGGGTTGTTGTGAAGTTTATGCCCTCAACCAGATTGACCGTTAATGGGCGATTAATTTCTTCAGGAACAGCTGCTTTGCCAATAACCTACGAAGCAGTAGACACTACATCTTGGCATAATCTTAATGTCCCAACCGGCGGCTGGGAAGGAATACTTTTTCAGCTTTATATGGGTACCGGTACAGATAATTCAATTTTTGACTGGTGTGTAGTAAAAGACGTTAAAAACAAAAGCATGTTTGAGTGTTACAGGAAATTAAAAATACATAATAGTAAATTTACCCACGGTAAATATTCTGCTTCTCAGCAGGCAATATCTTTAGGAACAATGTCTGCGCTTGATTCAATTGATTTTAATAATAACGAAATTGGCAATCATTCATTTTTAAACTTAAACGGATATGTTATTATAAATGGAAATCAACAAGGTGGATATACTAAAATATCTAATTCAATTATTAGGGACAACAGGGGTATCACTTTATGGTCAACTCTAAGTAATATTAAAATTGAGAATAATGAATTTTATAATAATATTATGAGCGGTCAAGCCGGTGTTATTGTTTGTATACAGGGTAAAGCAATTATAAATAAAAACCATATCCATAATAATACTACAGATTATTATCCGGCAATTGCAGCAAATGGAGGGAAAATGACAATTGATAATAATTTCATCCATAATAATAATAGCACGCAAACAGGGATATGTGGTTCTAATAGTGGTGGGTCCGGAATTCATTTATCAAGCGGTATGATCCAGACAGATTCAACCATGTATTTGGTTAGAAACAATATTGTGGTCAATAACTATAGACACACGGGAGCCCCGATATTTATGTTTAATGGGCGAGCAATTATTTCAAATAACCACGTTATTAATAATGAATATGCTAATAATAATAGTTCTATGGTTGATGTTTTTGGATCATTTGCAAAGGTTGTTTTAAAAAATAATCTTTTCTATTCAAAATCTACTTCCGGAATTGTTGACTCTTTATTAGTATTGCGTTTATATGGAGCTTCTTTTAAAGTTGAAAACAATTATTTACCGGCCAGATTTTTTAAAAGTGTTTATGTAAGTCTTAGTAATCTTACTGGAGACACTACTCAAAATGTAATAGGTATTTTACCGCAAATGATCTCGCCTACGGCTAATAATAGTTATACAACAAATGCTGCCTCTGCTAATTTTAATTTATTTGCCACTTCGCCATGTATCAATAAAGGTGATACAGCAGGTTGTAAAACGTTATTGTTTGATTATTTGGGAAATAATCGCATTTCGGGAATTATTGACATTGGTGCTTTCGAAAAGATAGATGTTCAAACCGGAATAAATGAATTTAATAAAAATGAACAGTCACTTTTGGTTTATCCAAATCCTGCTAATGATAAAATTATGGTTCACTCTGCTCAAGGCGTTTTAAATGAAGTTTCAATTATAGATCTTTTAGGTAAAGAGCAATTATTGATAAAGTCCAAAGAAATGCAAACAGAAATTGATATTACTGCGTTAAAAGCGGGTGTTTATTTTGTGAGCGTAATAAAAAATGGAAACTCGATCACACAAAAATTGATCATTAATAAATAATCAAATTAAATAATAGAATTTCATCTAGAAAGACTCTATAAAAAAAATCCTACAATATTTTGTAGGATTTTTTTTTCTTCTTACAGTTAAATGGAATAATTAAAATAGTAGTACGTTTTTTTTAAACATGTCAAAAACCTTAAATGGTTTATTACCCAAAAAGAATTATTGCTTAATAAACTTTACGGAATGTTTTTTGTCCTCAGAGGTTATGATTAGTTGATAAATTCCATTCTCTAGATCTTGAACATTTATTTGATCGCAATTTTCTTTTTGTTCTAAAACTATTCTTCCAACTATATCTAAAATAAGAAGGTTATTTATTGTTTTATTTTCTGAACTTTTTATTTGAAGATTTTTAGATACCGGGTTAGGATAAATTTGAATCCCATTTTCCTTTAATGATATTTTATTAATTCCGGTGATACCAAGGCACGGACCACTCACTCCATTGTATACATAGCTCATAGTGGGGCAAGTAAAGCCAATTGCTGCGCTTCCGCTTCCGGTATTTTGAACAGTTACATTGGATGCATTGCCGGTGATCGCTACGCATCCTGGAGAGGTATTAATTACAGTGCAGCTGCTTTTAGCGAAAACTGCATCGCAGCTCATGGAGGCCTTAGCGAAAATTATTTTGGAATTTTGTTCCAAAAAAAATGTCCCAGCTTGCGAACTGTCAACAGTTAATACTACATTTTCGCAAACCCAGTAATAGGTATTTTGTGCAGTAATGGTTTGTGCCGCAGTAATTTTTATATACTGCGGAAAAATATTATAACTGCATTGGGATGAAATTTGATTCACAATTAAAACAGAAAATAGAAGAAGTAAATATTTTTTCATAATACGGGCTTTAAAATCAAATATATTAAAAAAAACATACTTTTTTGGGCGTAAATCAAAAAAACAAATACAAATTAATGAGAAATCACCTTTTTGTTTTATTGCGATCTTTCATCAACCTAACATTTATAAAAGCTCTGGTTGTTTACTTTTAGAGAATTCATCATACTGTTGTCTGTTATAAAATTTGAATTTTAGAACATTAATTTGTGGGCAATTCATTTGATCAACGGTATCAATTTTGGCCGTATTAACATTTAATAACCTTAATTAACTCATTTATTTTCTTGGAATCTGTAACTATTTCTATTTTGTCTATTATATATGACGATGAAAAAATCTCTTATCCTAACACTACTTGTTTTTATTAGTAATATCTCTTTCTCCCAAAATTTTATTAAAGGTACTGTTACCGATTCAACTCAGACACCGGTTTCGTATTGTGCCATGGCATTAATGAATGCTAAAGATAGTTCTCAGGAGTTTATTAGTAATGAAAGACGCCACACAATCGCATTGGTTACATAGTCTCCCGCCAACAAAAATTAAAACCGCAACTCGCATTAACTTAACTTTTAGAACAATAAACAGTTGAGTTCAGTAAAAAAAGAGTAAAAGCTAGGATTTGAAGTCATTATGGTCCTAATTTTGTTTGATAATTATCAAATACATAGCTTAAACTTATGAAAGTAATATTAAGTGCTAAACTTTATTCGAAGTTGATGGTTTAGTAATAGGTTTTAGCAATCAATTATTGGAATCTATGAAAATTTTATTTGTAATTATTATTTTAGTTGTATCAGTAGTAACAATGGCGCAGGTTTATATTTCAAAATACTCTTCTCGTACAGAGCAACACAAATACGAGGTAATTAAAAGTTACGACAAATTTGAGATCAGAAGATATGAACCTGCTTTATTTTCGAGTGTAATACTCGAAAAAAAGGGATATAAAGAAAACTCAGGAGAAGGTTTTAGAATATTAGCAGGGTATATTTTTGGAGGTAATGAATCAAATCAAAAAATTGCTATGACCTCACCGGTAGCCATGGAGTTAGGTGATACTTCTAAAATGATGTTTATGGTTCCTGGATCATATCAATTAGAAAACCTACCAAGTCCTAATAACAGTAAAATTGTTTTTGAAAAAAAGGAAGAGAAAATTATGGCAGCTATTCAGTTTAGTGGATGGGCAGACGACGAAAAAATTGAAAAATATAAATTAATTCTAATAAATGAATTAGAAAAGGAAAAATTACTTAGTAATGGTAAATTCACTTTTTTGGGATACAATGCTCCATTTGAATTAACAAACAGAAGAAATGAAGTAATTGTTGAATTGATAAATTATAAATAATTATTTTTTATTAAGTTCTTATTACAGTTTTATTTTTTTGAAGCAATCACTTCAATTGTAATAACTACGTTATCGGACATTATCATACTTGACTCTCCTACACCAAAATCTAAGCGATTAATAGTAAAAGTTCCTTTTAGAGCCGCTTTTCCGTCCTTTTCAATAAAAGAAAATGGTACAAGAACATCTTTAGTTTCGCCTTTCAAAGTTAACTTAAAGTGCCCTCTAAGATCACCATTTGCCTCTTTCCCAAATAATGAGGCTTTCATTCTTATTGTTGGAAAATTGACTACATCAAAATAGCCCGTTTTTTTTAAATGCCCATCTCGAGTTCCATTTCCGGTATTTATAGTTTTTGCATCTATGCTGGCATCAATAGAATTGCCAAATCCTTTTGAGGCATCAAAAATAATTTTTCCTGATAAACCACTAAATGACCCATCAACTGTAAATCCGGCATTTTTTATTTTGAATTTAATAGACGATGAGTTTACCTGCCATTCTTGATTTTGCGCTGTTAGAGTTTGAGAGAAGATCATCAAACTTATAAAAATTAGAAGTGAAAATATTATATTTTTTTTCATTTTTAAAGTTATTAAAAAGTAAAAAATTAAAGCCAATCTAATGGCTAATTTGTTGTTAATTCTTTTAATCGTTAGCTATTAGTTCTATTTTAAAATTTATTACCGTGCGTTAGTGATATTAGTTTACGAAATAAAAACGGAAAGTTGTTTAAAAATTTTAAAGCTAATAAAGTTGTAAAACGTTTCCCAAAGAGCTTTTGTAAATAATATCCTGTCTTTATTCTCAGCGAAAAATTCTTATTCCATTCACTATCATACTGCTTAATTAGCTCACTTTTTGTTAATTTATTTTGCAAATAGAGTGTAATGTATCCTGAAATGATTTTAGATGACCTCATAGCTATACTCATTCCATTACCGCACAAGGGTGCAATTGCTCCGGCAGAATCACCAAGCAATAAAATGTCATTTTTATATGTATCCTTCTTTCTAAAGCCAATTTGACTAATAGCTAACGGTTTTTCAAAAACAAATTTCGATTCAGTAAAATACTTTTTCAAATCCGGATTTTTCATTAAAACGTTTCTCTCTAGTTCTTTTATATCATTACCGTTTTCATTTAAATTTTTTGTTGTTGTAAGGTAACACAAGCACACGGTATCATTATCAACCTTAGATATTCCACAGTAACCATCATTAAAATTGTGAAGTTCAATTAAATTTTCAGCAATTTTAGTTTTAATATGATACTTAACACCAATATACTTTCCCTTTTTCTTTTCACCGGTAACTTCAATAAAGGATGGTTCAATTTTACCATAACTACCACAAACTAATTTTGATTTAAAACTTCCTTTGTTAGTTTCAACCGAATAAATGTTGTTTTGTAATTTTACATCAGTAGCATTACAACTCTCTATTACCAGTATACCCGCTTTTTTGGCTATTTCTGCTAGTTGATTATCTAAAGTATATCTGCTTATTCCAAAACCACCCATTGCCAATGGAGATGAAATTTTGTAACCGTTGTGAGAAGTGATATTTAGTTGGTTAATTTTAGGAAGATTCATTCCATCAAGATTAACACCTAATGATTGTATAAAAGCATAACTCTCCATAGATATGTATTCGCCACATACTTTATGAAAAGGATACTTGTTTTTTTCAATTAATAGAACACTATGCTCATTTTTAGCTAACTGGATAGCAAGGCAAAGGCCTGCTAAGCCACCGCCAATAATTACGCAGTCGTATAATTTATGTTTGTCAATTTCCATAAATTATTACTTCGTGTCTAAAAGCCCATTTATAATTTACAGTGTAATTTTTTGCCCCTGCTTCTTGAATAAGTTTTTTCCATTCATGCGTCTTAAAACCTCTTAATACAGATAATGGCGCATCGTTTTTTACCAAATAAGATTTTGAGAACAATCGAGTTAATAATTTAATAGCATAATGAGCAAAGGCATTGCGCTCTAAATCATTAATTATTAAGGTTGTTTTATTGGTTTGTGCAAACTGAATTAATTCAATTATCTCCATATCTGTTAAATGATGGCAAAATAAACAAGCATGGATGATATCAACTTTTTTGATGTGCTTATAAACATTCTTGTAGTCATCGCAAATAAATTTTATTTCGGAGTTAGTATTAACTCTTTCTGCATAGTCTACACAGGTTTGTTTTAAGTCAATTCCATATAAGTTGATACTGAATTTTTTTGTTTCGTTCCAATTAAAAATTCGTTTTAGAGTATCACCACCGCCACTTCCAATATCAACAATGGTGTATTGTTTATTATGTTTTAATACTTTTTTTAAAGCATTAAAAGTTATTCTATAACCTCCCAACAAATCATTTATCCGATCTAACTCTCTAAGGTTTTGAAATAAGTCTGCGTTAGGAATATTTTCTCCATCCAACAACTCCTTTTTATAACTTCTTTCTTTAAACATATTGCAACTGCATAGTTTCAATACTTAAACCCGGACCAAATGCGGCAGAAAAAATTGTTTCATCTTTCGTACTGTTATTATTACTCTCAATAACCTGCTTCAAAACAAATAATACAGTAGCTGATGACATATTTCCATATTTTCTCAAAACATCATACGAATGTTGCAGAACCTTTTTATCAAGTCCCAAAGTCTCAGAAAAATCATCTAATATTTTTTTACCACCCGGATGAATGGCCCAATGATCAATTGATTTTTTTTCGAGTGAAATAGATTGTAAGAATTCTTTTAAACTTCCATTGATCAATTCAGAAACGTAGGAGCTAAGATTCATAATAAATCCTTTTTCAGTAATTTGCCAGGCCATTTCTTGAGAGCCTTTATGAATTAATAAGGAATTAAACGATTTAATTTTTAAACCTTCATAATAGGGCAGCTCTGATCTATTAGATTCAACTATTACTGCAGCACAACCATCCCCAAATAAAGCACTTGAAAGAATATAATCATCGGTATAATTTTTTTGAAAATGAATTGAGCAGAGCTCTAAACAAACAATTAAGACTTTTGAATTAGGAATGCTATTACAAATTGAATCGGCACTATTTAAGGCCATAATTGCTGCATTACATCCCATAAAATTTATGCTGCTTCGCTGTGTAGTTGGTTTTAAATCTAGTTCTTTTATTATCTCAACTTCTAAGCCCGGAGTAAATAGCCCCGTGCAGGTAACCGTTATAATGTGTGTTATTGAATTTTTAGCAACATCTATATTTTTAATCTTACTTATTGCCTTTAACGATAATTTGAGTGCTTCAGTTTTAAAACAAGCCATTCGTTGGGTTAAGCTCGGTTCGGGTTCTAGAGAGCTATTTTTAGAAAAGAAAGTGTAATTATCAGGAACACTGCTAAAATCTGATAATACAGAATAGCGACTATCTATTTCGGCCTTACTTGCAATAACCCTGATCTTTCTTTTTATAGCTAAATCATTTGTTGAATTCTCATAAAAAGAAGTAATAGCCTCTTGTGTATGACAATATTCGGGCACTGATGTTTCTATTGCTGTTATGTAGCTCAAAATTTAATGATTTAGAAGGTATAATATGATAAAACAACTATTCATGCATATTGTTGCAATAGTATTCATGCGCATTGTGTTTTTAAAGTTAGCCGCTGAATTATTTTTTATAACCTTAAAAAACCAATAAAAGAAGAAGATGAGAATAGGGATAAAAAATGCTTGAAGGGTGTAAAACTGATTTATTTTTTCAATTTCTTTAAAGTATAGGAAATAGAACAAATTGCAAATACCAAACATTAAAGCAGTAAAAATAAATGTTCCTTTATAGCCTAGTTTATAACTTAACGTAATTACACCATCAGCATAATCTTCTTTATGTTGATATATTTGGGTTAACGGATATGCACCTGCAATTTGCAAAGAACAAGCGATCATTATATAAATGTTGGCAGAATTGAATGTTAATTCTGAATTTGTTATTCCGATCGAACACATTAAAAATGTAAAAGCCCCCTGAAATACTACAACAATTAAAAAACCAATAATAGGATATTTTTTAAGGCGAATTTGTTTTGAACTATATGCTCTTGATGCCAGTATATAAGCAAAAACACAAACAGAAAACAACTTATTAATAAGAAAAAATGAAAAACTTACTGCTAATAGATCCATTAATAAAGTTAAATGAAACAATGCTTTAGTTGGCATTGGCGGCTTCTCTAATCCTCCAATAGGCGTTTCATCTCTATCAATATAACTGTTGTAGCCATTACTTGCTGGGTAAACTAATAAATGAATTATTAAAAATGTAGTGATGGCATAGAATATTTTAAAATCAATTGCCTGACTTAAAGCTAAAATGAAAATTGGCATCAGGAAAAACGAGAACGGAATCCGCAAAAGCTTTAAGGTGTTTTTATCGGGTAAAAAGGACACGTTTTAAAAATGAGGTTAATTGTTTTCTTTCTAAAGATAAGCAAATTGCTCAACCTAGTAAGCGATAAGATAAAATGCTAACAAATAGGCAGCTTTACTCTTAATTAAAAATTTGTGAAATGACTTATTACAAAAGATTTAAATTTATCTAACTTTTTTTTGATAATTTTAAGTAGATTTTTGGGTTAAAAATTGAGCGATTTTATACTTTTTACAAACTTATTTATCATAAAGCGAAAGGATAGCAGGCAACAATTTTTCTTCGGGCAAATAGGGTAGGATATAGGTCCTCTTGGTTAAATTTTCTTTTATGTTTTTAATTATAGCGCCTTCGTTAGCCGCTCGTTTTTTTAATAATGGATCTTTAATATTCTTAACTGCCGATAAACATTGATTTATTACCCAGCCATAAGGCACAA
>JALHPG010000027.1:0-30448 GCA_022842625.1 Bacteroidia bacterium
CAAACCACTTCGTTTTTTTTTGGTGCAAGACCCTCTGCTCAAACTGGCGCCATTGTGCGGACATTTATCGTTGAAGGCAAATAAACCATTAGATGTTCTTACAACAACTATTTTCTCTCCGTTAAATTCAAAATTAATAAAGGTGTTTGGCTGAAGGTATTCTTCGGCTTTCTCTTCTTTTTCGAATATTTTATACCAATGAAAACTCAGAAATTATAAATATTGAATTATAAATTTTAAATTATTCTTTGAACTTAAATGATGTCACTCATGGTGTAAATTCCTTTTTTACCATTTAGGAATTCAGCAGCAATAACGGCACCTAAAGCAAATCCCTTACGGTTATGGGCTTTGTGCATTATTTCGATGTCATCTACTTCAGAGCTGTATTTGATGATATGAGTACCCGGAACTTCCCCTTCGCGAATATCTTTAATAAATAATGTTTCACGACTGTTAGAATCGATGCTCCAATTAGTTTTTCTGTCGATTTTTTTAATGATCTGTTCTGCCAGCGTAATGGCTGTTCCACTTGGTTTATCTAATTTATGAATGTGATGTATTTCTTCCATGCTAACATCATAATCAGTATACTTATTCATTAATTCTGCCAAATAGGTATTTACTTTAAAAAATAAATTTACGCCTAAGCTAAAGTTAGTTGCATGAAATAAACCTCCGTTTTTTTCTGCGCACAAATTTTTTATTTCTTCAAACTTATCATACCAGCCGGTAGTGCCAACAACAACAGGCACTTGAGCATTGATGCATTTTTTTATATTTTCTAAAACTGCATGAGGAGTACTGAATTCAATAATTACATCAGCTTTTTTTAAGTCGCTTTCTGAAATAGTTGACACATTATCTTTATTGATCTTTAGTACAATGTTGTGGTTTCTTTTTAGGGCAATGGCTTCAATTTCTTTACCCATTTTGCCATAGCCAAATAATGCAATGTTCATGTGATTTATTTAAAATTTAATTTTATAGATAAGCCGGTTGCCGTTCTGTAGCCCGAACTTGTTTTATAGGTGCTTTGCCAAGGATCTAGATTAATGCTAAGATCATCGCTAACATCAAATGTTCTTAAATGTGCATCAACATTGGCATCAATAATATTTATCAAATAAACGATGCTAAAACCGATCACTGCAAAATCTCTGTATTTTCTGTATTGTAATTTTAATACTTGTGACTGGTCGCTGGAATATTCCGGCAAAGAGGGAACCGTTGAAGAGTCATTATCGTTATAGGCAATTACGTTTGCACGATACAAATTATATTGCTTATTATTGGTTAAAAACATATAACCAAAACCACCAAGTCCGGCATAAATAATAGGGATCTTCCAGTATTTCTTATTGTAAGCTTGGCCTAAGCCCGGTAGAATGGCACTCATGATACTTGCTTTTCTGGCGGAAGAATAAATGGCTTTTTTTTCCGGTTTGCTAAGTGTTGAAGTGTCTTTTCCTAGCACAAGTGTATCGCTTTGCGCATTGGTTTTATTAACCAAGAATAAAAATGTAAGTATACTAAAGATCCTGATCAAAATTATTTTACAATGTCTTTTATATAAACATTCCCCATTTCTACTTCTAAAGAGTGATCTAATTGTTGCATTAATTGATTAATGTTTTTTAATTCATTTGTATCAATCATTGGAAGAGAATTAGTTCCTTTTTTCTCGAGAGTTTCTAATAAAAATTTAACTGTAAATTTGCTTTCCGTAACACCTGGTTGATAAACTATTTCTTTTTCACTTTCAGTTTTCACTTCAATAAAAATACCACTTTCAACAAATTCGTTAATAATTGTCCTTGCCAACCTAACCGGTAAGTCTAGTTTTTGCGCAATTTGAACGCTTGTTAAAGGTTTTTCTCCTTCATAAAATCCTTTCGCTACAATGTTACCGATCATTAAGGCAATAACTTTTTTATATCGAATGCTTAATTTTTTTATTTCATTATCTAATTCGTAATGGTCAACATTTTGATTAGCAAAGGCAATTTCAGCGCCAAATAAAACAATATACCAACTGTATTGCAGCCAAATGAGGAATAGGGGAAGCGCAGCAAATCCACCATAAATGGCATTTAATTGGTTAGCTCCAATTTGAAACTTTACGTATGCCCATTGCAACAATTCAAATAAAATGGTTGCAATTACTGCAGCAACTAATGCCGATCTAAAATTTACTTTTGTATTTGGTAATATTAAATATAAGAACATGAAAACAGCCACAATTAAACTGTAGGCTAATAATTTTATAAGAATGGTACTTGCAAAGCCTAACATTTCAATGCTACCAACCTTTGTTTGAATAGCAACCGTTAAACCTCCTGCAACGATTAAAAATACTGGGCCTATCAACATTACGGTCAAATAATCTGTTAATTTTCTAACCCATGTTCTACCTTTTTTTATTTCCCAGATTTCATTAAAGTTGTCTTCAATGCTTATTAATAATTTTAAAACACTCCATAATAATAATACAATTCCAAACCCTGCAATTACTCCACCTTTAGCAGTAGATAATAGTTTTCCGGCAGAAACAAAGGCTTGGTCCAAAACTTCTTTATATTCAGGATAGTTTCCTGAGATCATCTCCTGTAGGTTTTTCTCTAAACCAAAGCCTTTTGAAATTGCAAATGCCAAAGCTAAAATTGGCACAATTGAAAATAGGGTATAAAAAGTTAGTGCTGTTGCTTTAGTTAAACACTTGTCTTCGTTAAAGCCATTAATTGCTAAGGAAAAAATTCGGAGTTGTCTTAAAAAAAAACCTTGAGTTTTGTCAATTTTATCAAGACGTACATGCCAAAGTTTTACCGAAACAAAATACCATGTTTTTTTTATAACCGTTGCTAAATTTGCCATATAGAACAAAATTAACAAAATTATTAAAGAGGAATGAATTTTTAAATTATCTTCATGCAGACTTTAACTTTTAATAGTATTTGGGACAAAATAAAAAATATTTTTTTCAGGCACTGGGGCCTTTATTAGCATTAATTTTTTGGTTTATTATAGACCTTGATAAAAACAACCATCAGGTAAGTTTAATGGCCGGCGTGGCTGTTTGGATGTGCACTTGGTGGTTTTCTGAGGCAGTAAGCCTTGCTGTTACCGCATTAGTGCCGGTTTTAATGTTGCCGGTTTTAGGAATAAGCGATTGCAAAACTGTTTCGCAGCAATATACCGACAGTATCGTTTTTTTATTTATTGGTGGCTTTATGCTGGCTTTTGCTATAGAAAAATGGCACCTTCATAAACGCATCGCGCTAAAGATCCTCACTATTGTTGGCACAAAGCCTTCCACTATTTTGTTTGGCGTAATGATCTCTACTTATTTAATTAGTAATTGGATAAGTAATACAGCCACCACCATGATGCTTTTCGGTGCTGTTTTTGCTTTGGTTCATGAAACAAAAGAATACATTCATAAAAATGCAGGTAAGTTTGCTGCTGCCTTATTATTGGGCCTTGCTTTTTCGGCCACTATTGGCGGAATGGCAACCCCCGTTGGAACGCCACCAAATATGTATTTTTTTAAAGCATATAAAGAGGCTTTTCCTTTGGCGAATGATCTAACTTTTTTTAAATGGAGCGCTATTGGTTATCCCATCTCCTTAATGTTTTTAGTAATGACTTTTTTTGTACTTAATTTTTATTTTATCCGAAATAAAGTAGAATTAAAGATCCATAAAGAGTTTTTTATAAATTCTTACAATAAACTCGGTAAATTTTCGTGGGAAGAAAAATGGGTTTTTGGGATTTTTATTTCGTGTATTTTAATGTGGCTTACCCGCGCCGATATTGATTTTGGGAGCTTTAAATTTAAAGGTTGGAATCATATTTTTATAGTTCCGAAATATGTTGACGATGCATTTGTTGCCTTACTAGCAGCGTTGATCTTATTTTTAGTTCCCTCAAAAGCAAATAGAGGCCAGGCTTTGTTAATTTGGGATGACGCTAAAAAGTTGCGCTACGATATTATTTTAATGTTTGGTTCCGGTTTTGCTTTGGCTTACGGTTTTGAAGTTACCGGATTGAGTAATTGGTTGGCCGCAAGTTTAACGGTTTTAAAAGGCGTTTCGCCCGTATTAATTATTTTAGGTATTTGCATTATTGTTACCATTATTAGTGAATTTGCTTCTAATATTGCAAGTATTCAATTAGCTATTCCAGTAATGATAGCTTTACAAAAAGATCTAGATGTTGCGCCGTTGATGTTAATGATGCCTGCTACCTTTGCTGCTTCACTTGGGTTTATGCTGCCAGTTGCCACGGCCGCAAATACAATAGTTTTTGGTACAAAGGAAATTCACATAAAAGATATGCTAAGGGTTGGTATAGTTTTAGATGTAATTGGCATTTTACTTATTACCTTTATGTGCTATTTATACTTAGGGTAAAATAAAAAAATGATAGTAGGAAAAAATATTCATAAAAAATTTGGCGACCTTGAGATTTTGAAAGGTGTTGATCTTGAAATTAAAAAAGGCGAGATCGTTTCTATTGTTGGTTCTTCGGGGGCCGGTAAAACCACTTTACTGACCATTCTTGGTACATTAGACAGAGCTACAGAAGGTGAAGTTATCATCAATAATGAATCTGTTTTTAAATTGAACGAGAAAAAATTAGCCGCATTTCGTAATCAGAATATTGGTTTTGTTTTTCAATTTCATCAATTATTGCCGGAGTTTACTGCCATCGAAAACGTATGTATTCCTGCAATGATCGCAAAAAAAAGCAAAAAAGAATCAGAGAAAAGGGCAGAGGAATTATTAGAATTATTTAATTTAAAAGATAGAATTAATCATAAGCCTTCTGAATTAAGTGGCGGCGAACAGCAGCGTGTTGCTGTTGCACGAGCTTTAATAAACAATCCAAAAGTGATTTTTGCAGATGAGCCCAGTGGAAATTTAGATAGCGTTAATGCTAAAGAATTACATAATTTGTTTTTCAAATTAAGAGATGATTTTGACCAAACTTTTGTAATTGTTACGCATAATTCCGAATTGGCTCAAATGGCCGACAGAACCCTTGTAATGCGCGATGGTCGTATTGTTGTTTGATGATAATTTCATTAAATTTGCTCAAATTTTATACGTTTTAATGTTATTTTTTTATTTATATTTAGTGCTATGATTAAAGATTGGACCAAACAAGAAATTCTTGATATATACAATACTCCTTTATTAGAATTAATTTCAAAAGCAGCAGAAGTTCACAAAACTTATCACAAAGTTGGCGAGGTTCAGGTTAGCTCCCTTTTGTCAATTAAAACGGGCGGTTGCCCCGAAGATTGTGGGTATTGCCCGCAAGCGGCTCGTTACCATACAGAAGTAAAAGTTCATAAATTAATGGGCGTTGAAGAAGTAAGTAAGTGTGCAGATAATGCTAAAGCAGGTGGTGCAAGCCGCATGTGTTTGGGTGCTGCGTGGAGAGAGGTTCGTGATAACAGAGATTTTGACACGGTGTTAGATATGGTAAAAACCATTAACAGCAAAGGTTTAGAGGTTTGCGCTACTTTAGGAATGGTTACCGAAGATCAGGCAAGAAAATTAGCAGATGCAGGATTATATGCCTATAACCACAATATTGATACTTCAGAAGAGAATTACGATAAAATTATTTCTACCAGAACATTTGACGATCGTTTAGATACTATAAAAAATGTGCGTAAGGCCGGTTTAACAGTTTGTTCAGGTGGAATCATCGGTATGGGCGAAAGCGCAGAAGACAGAATTGGTATGTTGCATACGTTAAGTATTCTTCGTCCGCAACCTGAAAGTGTTCCTATTAATGCATTAGTTGCAGTTGAAGGAACCCCAATGGAAGATCAACCACCGGTGCCAATTTGGGACATGGTGCGAATGATCGCTACAGCAAGAATTGTATTACCAAGAACAGCTGTACGTTTAAGTGCCGGTCGTTTGTCAATGAGTATGGAAGGACAAGCACTTTGCTTTTTAGCCGGGGCTAATTCTATTTTTGCAGGAGACAAATTATTAACTACACCAAATCCAAAATACAATGAGGATATGGAGATGTTTAAAATTTTAGGTTTATCGCCAAAAAAAGCTTTCGCAGATAAACCCGAAGAAGTTTCTCATTAAAAATGTCTAATAGTAATATTCCAGATCATTTGCGTAAAGCTCTTGCTGAGCGAGAACAAAAAGGAATATTACGAAAACTGACAACCAATTTTCCTTCTATAGATTTTTGCAGCAACGATTATCTGGGTTTTTCTAAGCTCGGGTTATTAAAACGTAAACTCGAAACATCAAACCAAAAATCAGGTATATCCTTCGGTTCGGCTGGCTCCCGATTAATTAGTGGAAATTCTAAATTTATTGAAGAGGCTGAAAAAGAAATCGCTTTATTTCATCATTCAGAAAGTGCCTTGATCTTTAATTCGGGTTACGATGCTAATCTTGGTTTATTTTCAAGTGTTCCGCAAAAAGATGATCTTGTTTTATTTGATGAATTAATTCATGCCTCCATTTATGATGGAATAAAATTGGGATACGCTAAACATTATAAATTCAAACATAATGATTTAGAATCTTTAAACGATCTTATTCAACGACATAAACATAATTTTAAAGCAATTTATATTGCAGTAGAAAGTGTGTATTCGATGGATGGTGATATTGCTCCTCTTGTTGAAATAACAGAATTAATTAAAGGCTTAGAGAATGTTTTTTTAATTGTTGACGAAGCGCATGCCATTGGCGTTTTTGGAAAACATGGAAGAGGTTTGTGTAATGAATTAGGGATTGAAAAAGCATGTTTTGCCAGAGTTTATACTTATGGAAAAGCAATGGGTTGTCACGGTGCCGCTATAGCTGGAAGTGATGTTTTAAGAAATTATTTAATTAATTTTTCGCGTTCCTTTATTTACACAACAGCATTGCCAATTCACAGTGTTGAAGCAATTTTATTAGCGTATCAATTATTAGTAGAAACACAACAGAACCAAAGTTTGCAAACTAATATCGATCATTTTAATTCAAAAACTTCCGGCATAAAAAATTTGATAAACAGTAAAAGCGCCATTCACAGTTTAGTTGTGGGAAGTAATCATAAAGCAGATCTATTAGAAAAACAATTAGCCAAAAATAATATTTATGCAAAGGCAATAAAAAGTCCTACAGTAAAAGAGGGTACAGAGCGAATACGCTTTTGTTTACATGCCTTTAATACAAAACAAGAAATAGATCTATTAATTGAACAATTAACTTTAAATGAATAAATATTTTATAACAGGAATAGGAACAAATGTTGGTAAAACAATTGTTTCTGCAATATTAACGGAAGCTTTAAAAGCTGATTATTGGAAGCCTGTGCAGAGCGGTGTTGCCGAAGGAACAGATAAAGGTTTAGTGTCTTCTTTAATCACAAATACAACCAGCGTTTGCCATAATGAAAGTTATTGTTTTCAAGAACCTGCATCGCCGCATCTGGCAGCTAGTTTAGAAAATCAAAAAATTAAATTAGAACAAATCCATTTGCCCGACACTCAAAATGATTTGATCATAGAAGGTGCCGGTGGTATTTTAGTGCCGTTAAACGATAGTAATTACGTAATTGATCTTGCTCAGGAATTTGAAGCGGATGTTATTTTGGTTTGCCGAAATTATTTAGGATGCATTAATCACTCGTTATTAAGCATTGATTATTTGGTAAAAAATAATTTTCCGGTTAAAGGGATAGTTTTGGTAGGCAATTTTGATAAGGCTGTGAAGTTGGCCATTACAAATTATTCTGAATTGCCAGTATTAGCGGAGATCCCCGAAATGTCTGAAATTTCAAAAGAAACTATTTTAAACCAGGCTCAAAAAATAAACTTAAGTTTGTTCCAGGATTAAAATGAGTATTCAACAAAAAGATAAACAATTTGTCTGGCACCCCTTTACGCACCAGTTAACAGCCAATCCGCCAATTAACATTGTAAAGGGTGAAGGTGTTTGTTTTTTTGATGAGGAAGGAAATAAGTATATCGATGCGATCTCTAGTTGGTGGGTTAATTTACACGGACATTGTAATCCATATATCTCAAAAAAAGTAAGTGAACAATTGGTTCAATTAGAGCATTCTATTTTTTCTGATTTTACACATGAGCCGGCAGTTACTTTAGCAGAAAGACTTTTACAACATCTACCAAAAAATCAATCCAAAATATTTTATTCTGATAATGGTTCAACAGCAGTTGAAGTTGCTTTGAAAATGACACTTCAGTATTGGCATAATCAAAAAATAAATAAAACCTTATTTATTGCTTTTGAAAATGCTTACCACGGAGATACTTTTGGGGGCATGAGTGTTGGCGCTAGAAATGTTTTTAATAATGCTTTCGAAAATTCATTATTTGATGTGGCACATATTCCGCTACCTACAAAAGAGAACATAAATGAAATAAAAGAGGTAATTCAGGTGTGGTCTGCGCAGCATGAAATAGCAGGATTTATTTTTGAACCTTTAGTTCAAGGAGCGGCAGGTATGTTAATGTATGATGCAGATTGTTTGGATGAATTGATGTTGTTATGCAAAGAGAATAATATTATAACCATTGCTGACGAAGTAATGACAGGTTTTGGTCGTACGGGAAAATTTTTCGCGAATGATCATTTAAAAAACAAAGCAGATATTATTTGTTTAAGTAAAGGTTTAACCGGAGGTTACATGCCAATGGGTGTTACCAGCTGTGCGCAATTTATTTATGATGCGTTTTTAAGTGAAGATAAAACAAAAACATTTTTTCATGGCCATAGCTATACTGCTAATCCAACGGCTTGCAGTGCAGCTTTAGCGAGTTTAGACCTTTTAGAAAAAGAAGAAACCTGGCATCAAATAAAAATGATCGAAGATGCTCATCAACAATTTAAATTAAAAATTGGAACAAATTCAAAATTGAACGATGTACGTGTGAGAGGAACTATTATTGCATTTGAATTAAAGACTGAAGAGCATAGTCATTACCTCAATAATGCCTCGCAATCTATAACAGATTTTTTTTTACAAAAAGGTGTTTTGTTACGGCCACTCGGAAATATTTTTTACATCTTACCACCTTATGTCATTACAAAAGAAGAGTTGAGTTATATCTATTCTTCGATCGAAGAATTTTTAAAATAAATTTATTTCTTGTTAAACGCTTTGTCGAGCTGCCAGGTTAATAGGCCGCTGCCAATGCCAATTATCATACCGCCTAAAACATCTGTTCCGTAGTGCATTCCTAAGCGCATACGTGAATAGCCAACTAAACTTGCGTAGGTGTATGCGGGAACTGTAACGTACCATTTTTTATAACTTAAACTAACTGCGGTTGCTGTAGCAAATGCCGCAGTGGTATGTCCGCTTGGAAAAGAATATGGGCCGGCATGGTCTCTTTTTATTATATCGTTTGGGTATTCAGTAAAAGGTCTAGTACGATTAACAGCATATTTCAATCCGGTAGTTAGTCCAACTGCTAAAGCTATTGAGACTGCGCTTTTGTAACCATTTCGCATCATAACCTCATCTTTATTAATATAGCCTTGCGTCCAAATTCCAACAACACTTACAGGCATTGCAGGATAAACAGAAAACGAAACCCCTTTCATTGTTTTATCCCAACATGGCATATCTGTTTGATTAAGCGCTTTTAAAACTTTATAATCAAGGTTTTGAGAATAGAATCGCAGGGCAGAAAATAAGATAAGGAATATGAATATTTTTTTTGCCATGGTAAAATTTTAAAGGAGCATTCCTGCAATAGTCGCCGATAAATAACTTGCTAAGGTTCCACTTACTAAAGCCCGTAGACCCAATTTTGCGAGATCCGCTCTGCGCTCAGGAACTAATGCGCCAATACCGCCAATCTGCATTCCAACAGAACTGAAATTAGCAAAACCGCAAATAGCAAAACTTGCAATGATTAATCCTTTTTCACTTAATGGTTTTGCAAGTTGATGCGTCATCGTGTCAAAAGCAACAAATTCGTTAATGGTTAATTTTTGTCCCATTAATGTAGCAACTTGTTGAACGTCTTCAGATGGAACGCCCATACACCATGCTAAGGGATAAAATAATTTTCCGAAAATATAATCTAACGAAAAGCCCGGATAAATTTTTCCTAAACCATAATTTATCATGGCTATTAGAGCAATAAAACCAATTAGCATCGCAATAACATTAATGGCAATTTTCATTCCGTCTCCTGCGCCATGAGAAATGGCATCAATTAAATTGGTATGTTCTTTTTTTATAACAATGCTAACTTTTCCTTTAGTAACCGGCTCTTCAGTTTCAGGAAAAATAATTTTTGAAATTACAATTGCAGCCGGAGCAGCCATTAAACTTGCAGTTAATAAATACTCTGCTTTTGCTCCCATGTTTACGTATACAATTAAAATCCCTCCTGCAATACAAGCCATACTTCCTGCCATGGAGGAAAGTAATTCACTTTTTGTCATGGTTGGTAAATATGGTCTTATCATAACCTGTGCTTCAACTTGTCCAACAAACGCACTGGCAACATTACTCAAGGCTTCGGCACCACTTGCGCGCATTACAAAATTCATTACTTTGGCAATTACTGCTACAACCCTTTGCATAATGCCAATGTGGTATAATATTGCTACAAGCACACATACCAAAATAATAGTTGCGGTAACACTAAATGCAAAAACAAATGTATGTGGTGAGCCAAAAGCAGAAGAAGTTCCGTCGTGTTTATCTATCATAATACCACCGTAAACAAAGGATGCGCCTTGGGTTGCAAACTGTTCGATCTTTCCCATACCTCTTCCTAAAAAAGCAAAAAAATTGGTGATAAAAGGCACCTTAAGAACCAGTACTGCAATTAGTATTTGTAACGCTAAGCCGCTAAATACCAAACGTAAATTAATTGCCTTTCTATTATTTGACATCAGAACTGCAATTCCAAAAATTACAATAATTCCTATGATGCCGGTAAATCTCTCCATGATTAAAAATTATGTACCAAAATACTAAATAATAATGTGTAACCAAAGTGAATGTTATTAGTTATTTATTTAAAAGGGAGGAAAAAATGATCAGAAAAATTTTTAGTATGGCTTTGATGTTTAGTTTGCAGTTGAGTGCAAATCATCAGGAAATGAAATTACAAAAAGCTTTAGATCAAAATTTGGTTAAAGCTGAAGTAAAAAGCTTAGGCGGCTACCAAGGATATTGTATAAGGATGACTTTAAAAAATTTAGGAAAAGATTCCTTGAAAATTATTTTGGAGCCCGGAAGAAGGTTAAATTCTTTAGACGACAAAAACCAAGATATATTGGTTACCAAAGAAGAAATTATTGTTCTGCAAAAATTTGAGAACAGATCAATTGATGTTAAAGGTTATTGTTGCCAGGCATCTAACTTCAGTCCTTCTGCGGGTGCTAAATATGATATAAATAAAATGGCAGATGCTAATTTGGTTTCTTTAGCCCAATATTTAAACGCATGCAATTTAGATGCGAATACCGAGCAGCAAGCAATTTGGGCAATTAGCAATAATAAGTCTACCGCTAACATAGCCTCTAATAACGATTCGTTGCTTTTGCCATTAAAGCGATTAGTAGCTAATTTAAAAGGAGAGAAAGTGCCGTGGTATTCTATGATCACAAAAACGTTCTTGTATGCTAGTGGAAGAATGGATACTTACCCTTTGTATTTAAGAGGTAAATTAAATTATTCGAATGATAAAGAGAATTATGTTTCGCTTTATGTATATAACGAAAAAGGATTACCGGTGTGTCAGATAAAAAGTGAATGGTTAATGCCGTGTGCCGATAAAGATTATAACTTAAATATTCCGGTAAAAGGATTGGCTAAGGGCAAGTACACCATAGAACTAAAAACTCCTGAAAAGCAGTTGGCTAAACAGGAGTTTGAAATTTAAAATGTATTGTTTTTTTATTCTTCTTTAAAAAGAGGGTATTTTTCCATCATGGTATTTACCTTCTTTTTTATTTTAGCTAACTCTTTTGGATTGTCTTTGTTCTTTAGAACTGAATCTATCAACTCAACAATTTTTAAACATTCTTTTTCTTTTAATCCGCGAGTAGTAATTGCCGGAGATCCAATTCTGATGCCTGAAGTAACAAATGCAGATTTATCATCAAATGGAACCATGTTTTTATTTACCGTAATATTAACTTGTTCCAAAGCAGCAAGCGCTTCTTTACCGGTTAAATTTTTATTTCGAAGATCAATTAAGAACATATGATTATCTGTTCCTTTTGAAACAATGTTATAACCAAGATCCATAAAGCCTTTTGCCATTGCTTTTGAATTTTTAACTACCTGAATACAATAGTGCATGTAATCATCAGTTAACGCTTCGCCATATGCCACTGCTTTTGCAGCGATAACGTGCTCTAACGGACCACCTTGTATTCCCGGAAAAACCGCCATGTCTAAAATAGCGCTCATCATTTTTGTTTCTCCTTTTGGCGTTTTTTCACCGAAAGGATTTTCAAAATCTTTACCCATCATGATCATTCCACCACGCGGCCCACGTAATGTTTTGTGGGTAGTTGTAGTTACAATATGGCAATGAGGTAAAGGGTCATTTAAAATTCCCTTTGCAATTAATCCACTTGGGTGAGAAATGTCACCAAATAAAATTGCACCAATTGAATCTGCTATTTTTCTTAAACGCTCATAATCCCAATCGCGAGAATAAGCACTTGCGCCGCAAATGATCATTTTTGGTTTTTCTGCTTTTGCGGTTGCTTCTAATTTATCGTAATTAATAACACCTGTTTCTTTTTCAACACCGTAAAAAGTTGGACGATATAATTTACCTGAATAGTTTACAGAAGCGCCATGTGTTAAATGTCCGCCATGAGAAAGGTCAAGACCTAAGATCGTATCGCCCGGCTTTAAACAAGCAAGCATAACTGCCGCATTAGCTTGTGCACCTGAGTGAGGTTGTACGTTTACCCAAGCTGCTCCAAATAATTCTTTTGCACGATCAATAGCTAATTGCTCAATTTTATCTACAACTTCGCAGCCACCGTAATAACGTTTAAACGGTAAGCCTTCGGCGTATTTATTAGTTAATACACTTCCCATTGCTTGCATTACCTGTTTGCTCACGTAGTTTTCGCTGGCAATAAGTTCAATACCTGTTGTTTGACGGTGCTGCTCTTCTTTTATTAATTTAAAAATTGTGGAATCTCTTTTTATCATGATTTTGTGGATTTAGGATATAATTTTTCAGAGGCAATTAATATTAAACAAATTATGGGTGACTGTGCAATTCCCAGTAACCAACGACTCACAGTATATTCATCATCCTGCAAACGCCCATTCACAAAATATCCGTAAATCATTGCTAACGCAGCCAAAGTTAATAAAATGATGTACGAATAGATAAGAAATTTTAATAATATTTTCTGATCGCTAAGGTATTTTACAGCCAAATAATTCGCAACAAAGAATATGGCGATCCACACGAGGCTTAAAATGTATTTTGAATAATACAAGGTTTTATATGAAAATGAATTAAATGGCTCCATCACTGCCGGTATAGGTAAGTCGGTATGGTTATAATATTTCTGGAACATGATATTGTTTAAGTTCACAAAAAAAAATTCACGGAAATAGCCAATACAACCAAAGATCAAAAGGAAAATTATAAGCGTTTTAATCTTCATGCTCTTTTGAATTTATTTTAGAATATTTATTTACCCATATCATCCAAAGCATGAATATAAAGGCATAAATTAAAAAGGTAAATGTATAGGTGTGATTAAAGCTTAAGAATTGTGGAGCATAATTAGCGATCAATACTAATCCAATAACTCTTATAATATTTAGTAAATGAATGCAAACAATACCGAGAGGAATAAACCAAAGTTTGGTTTTTGTTTTACCCGGATAGGCAATTATGAAAACCGAGAATAAAGAGAATAATGTAATAGCATTACAATTTGAACCTACCCAAACGCCATTCGATCCGTCAATCCCAATTACTTGATAATCACGATCTTGTAGTACCGTAAAAGTTTTGTAGCCAATACTTTTAAGAAAAACGTCTACTGTTTGAATAATTGAACCAATAAACTTTTGATCGTAATAAGTATATCTTTTTACAATAAATTGATAAATAATATATAAAAAGAGATAAAGGAAACCGGCAGTGAGAATAAATCTTATAAAGGCATTTTGCTTGATTAAAGCCCTCATGAAAGCAAGAAAATTAAATTTTGGAATTGATTTTTTTGCGAGAATCAACTAATTTTTTTGCGCCATAAGCAGCTCCAGCCGCTATCAATAAAGAAACTCCACCATCGATAGGAACACATGGGGGTGGCCAACAGCCAGGAGATCCCGCAGGAGGAGGTGGTGGTGCAGATAATAAGATCTGACTTCCAATAACTACAAGCGCAACAGTTAATATTAGTTTAATATGCTTCATATTCAAAGTATAAATGTATAAAAAGTAAATAAATAAAACAAGAATATCTTTTAAAACTTTATATTTGTTAACTTTAATTAAGAGTGGCTACAAACCCAATAAACAATAAAAAGCAGGCAATCGTCTCCCAAAAAGATTTAAACCTGATAATTAGGATATTAAAAACTAATTGGTGGGTACCATTAGTAGTGTTACCAATTTTTTATGCAATCGGTGCTTTTTATGTTTTTCGTTTAACAAATGTATTTCAGGCTTCTACCGAATTTTTACTTAAAGTAAATGATACTTACTATCAGAATAACGTTTTAAATGATCAAAGTTTTTATTCTTATGGCTCATATGTAGATAATTTAAATGAACAAAGAATAATCCAATCGTATGATTTGTCTAGTCAGGTGGTAGATAAGTTATTAAAGGATATTCAGGTATCCTATTTTATTGTTGGAAAAGTTAGGACTACTGAACAGTTTAAAAACATCCCGATTAATATTGAAATAAATTCAATTAACCCAGGTTTTTATGAGCAAATACTTGATTTTAAAATTATTGATTACAATAATTACGAAATAAGTTATGACGTAAATGGGGTTAAAGAGAAAAAAGCAGGAAAATTCGATCAAGAACTAATTGATGTGAATCTGAGAATTAAAGTAATGAGAACGGATATTTTTTCTGAAAAAAAGGTTGATTCCTTTAAAGAGATTTTTTATCAATTCATTATTCACACAAAAGAGTATTTAATTTCTAATATTCAAGGAAATTTGTCAGTTGAAAATCCTGAATACACAAATATATTAATTGTTGGGCTCACAGACATAGTGCCTGAAAGGGCCACTTTGATATTAGATACTTTAAATAGTGTTTACTCATTAAGTAAACTTAAAACAAAATTCGAATTAAATGAAAGAACGATAACATATATTGACAGACAGTTAAATGAGATAACTTATTCATTAAAAAGCATAGAGGATACTATGCAAAACTACAAAGAGAAAAAATCTATTATTGATCTTGAATGGGAGCAAGGCGATTTTCTGACAAAAATCAGTACGTATGATGGCCAAAAATCTCAATTGCAGTTGCAAATAAGCGCCTTGCAGGATTTAGAAAAATATATTATTGAAGACAAGGACCCTCAATTTTTGCCGCCAAATATTTTTATTTTCGAGAAAACGGGTTTTTTGACTACCGCTGTTAGTGACTTATATACAAAGCAAATTGAGTTAAATAAGGTTTATAATCTAGCAAAAGACAATAATCCTATTGTTGCAGATTTAAAAACCAGTATAAAAAAAACCAAGCAAGATTTACTTGTTTATATCAATAACACCAGGAAGGCAACCAATCAACAAATAGAAGGCTTGAATACTGAAATTTTAAATTATATTAATGAGGCAAAATTAATTCCAGGAAAACAAAGGGATATTTTAAATATTCAACGAAGAGCAACAGTTAGCGAACAGTTATACAATTTCTTATTAGAAAAAAGAGCAAACACAAAAATTGCCAGAGCGAGTATTGTTCCTGATGTAAAAATAGTTGAAGCTCCAAGAAATATTGGTGTGGTTTCGCCCGATAAACCTGCAATTCAGAAATCTTTTTTATCAGCAGGGCTGATCTTATCCATTTTGATAATCGTTTTAAGAGCTTTTTTCTATTCAAAAATCACCTCTGTTGAACATTTAAAAGAGTTAACAGATTTGCCGTTAATTGGAGTTTTGCCATTTGTAAAAGAGGAAAACAACACCGGTTTAGTGGTTGATTATAGTCCAAGTTCAGTTATCTCAGAGTCGTTTCGAAATTTGCGAACAAATTTAATGTATGCCAATATCGGGGTAGACGCTAAAACATATTTAGTTACCTCATTTTTACCGGGCGAGGGAAAAACATTTACAAGCTCCAATCTTGCTTGTATTTTCGCCAAAAGCGGAAAGAAAACTGTTCTGATCGAATTAGATTTACACAAACCCAGGATTTATAAGCGATTTGGATTGCCACCTCAAACAAAAGGTTTAACAACCTGTATTTCAGGTTTACATAATTTAGATGAGGTTATTAGCGAAACGCATGTGCCAAATTTATATTGTATTTATTCGGGGCCGGTTCCGCCAAATCCATCTGAGTTTGTATTATCTCAAAAGTTAAAAGATATTATTTCTCAGGTTAAACAGGAATTTGATTTTGTTATTATCGATACCCCACCTGCAGGACTTTTATCTGATTCCATCTATTTAATTGATCAGGTTGATGCTACTATTTTTGTGTTAAACACAAAGTCTAGCACCAAAAAAGTTATTACGTTTATGGAGAATGTGATAGACGCTAATAACCTAAAAAACATGTTAATTGTGCTTAACGGCATCTCTCGTCTAGGAAAACGCTATTACTATCAAGGTTATGGTTACAGTTACGGCTATGGTTACGGCTATGGTTATGGCAAAGGCTATGGCTTTAAGAGGTAAGCCATTTTATTTTATCAACAGTTTTCGTTTTGCAAGTTAATTATCTGTTCCTTAATTAATTATACTTAAATTATTGTTAATTAAAAGTTATTTTAGCATCTTTGTTATAAGCTATATTGAGTAGTTTTAGTACTCAAATTATGATAGAAACCCTAATATCATCAAAGACCAGAATAAAGCTATTGCTCAAGTTTTTCTTGAACAGCAAAAACACGGCCTATTTACGCGGATTGGAAGAAGAATTTGGAGAATCCTCAAACGCCATTAGATTGGAATTAAACAAATTTGAGAAGTCGGGTTTCATAAAATCTTTTGCAGAGGGCAATAAAAAAGTTTTTACTGTTAATACTCAACACCCATTATTTTCAGATCTAAACAAGATCATTTTAAAGATGGTTGGACTCGAATACGTTATAGATTATATCCTGCAACGAATTGGTGACCTCGAAAAAGTGTATTTAGTTGGAAATCTATCCAAGGGCCAAACAACCGACATAATTGATTTGGTTATAGTTGGCAATACATTAAACAAAACTTTTTTAACAGAACAGATCGAAAAAGCCGAAAAAAAGATCAATAAAAAAATTAAGTATATACATTTTACCGCCGACGAATTTAATTTAAATAAAATTAAAGAGCCGGGAATGCATCCACTATTGTTGTGGAGTAAATAAAAGTATTGCAAAAGCAATAATTTCTTAGTTCGCTCATGTGACTGAGGAGGCGAAGCTGTGAAAAATTGACCATGATTACTGATTCTAAAAAAAATGGCACGCTGTTTATGTTAGTTCAAGAACAGAAAAAAAAATAACTGATTTGCTTAATAATAAAGGAATTGAGGCATATGTGCCAATTATTAAAACAATGAGGCAGTGGAGCGACAGAAAAAAAATGGTAGAGTTGCCACTATTAAATGGATATGTTTTTGTAAAAATAAATTCTGCCGAAAATGAAAAAGTAATGCAAACCAGAGGGGTTGTAAATTTCGTGAGAAGTGAAGGGAAAATTGCAGTTATACGTGATGTTGAAATAGAAAGATTAAAACAATTGGTGCAATTAGGATATCATCTGGAGGCTACGAGTATAAACAAAAAATATAGCGAGGGTGATAAAATAAAAATAAGTTCGGGTGTGTTAAAAGGCATAGAGGGATTTGTAGTAAGAACAAAAGAAAATAATCAAATCGAGGTTTTGCTCGAAAGTATCGGTCAGTGCATTCGGGTAAACTTGCCAGCTGAGCTTTTAGCAGCGCTGTAACTTAAAAAAATAAAAACGAGTGGAGGAAAATACAAATTGGGATATTATAGTTAAACCTAAATCATCTTTATTCCAACTAAATTTAAAGGAGGTATGGGCGTATAAAGATCTTATTATCTTAATGGTAAAAAGAGATATAACATCTGTTTATAAGCAAACTTTGTTAGGCCCTTTATGGATGTTCATACAGCCAATTTTTATAACCGCTATTTATACTTTCACTTTTAGTTCAAGTGCCGGACTTTCTACCGATGGAATACCTCCAATATTATTTTATTTAATTGGGCAAACATTTTGGGTGTACTTTTCAGATTCTTTAAATAAAACATCTAATACATTTATTTCAAATGCCGCAGTTTTCGGGAAGGTTTATTTTCCAAGGTTGGTAATGCCATTTTCTGTTATAATTTCAGGCTTGGTAAAATTAGGTTTACAAATTTGTTTATTGCTTGTTGTGTATTTGTATTATTATTTTAATACAGATCAACTGCATCCTCAATTAGCTTATTTGATATTACTACCGGTTTTTATAATAATTATGGGCATATTTAGTTTAAGCCTAGGTATCATATTTTCTTCTTTTACAACAAAGTATCGCGATTTTACTTTTTTATTAGGTTTTGCTATCCAGTTATTAATGTTTTTAAGTTTTGTTACATTTCCTGCATCCATGTTTAGTCCCCTTAATCAAAAAATATTAATGATTAATCCAATTGCATCATTAATGGAAGCGATCAAATTCATTCTAACCGGACATGGTGTATTCTCATTAAATTATATAATCATGGCCATGGTCACAACAACAGCATTATTCTTTTTTTCAATTATCATTTTTAATAAAACAGAAAAATCCTTTATGGATACAGTTTAGTATTATGAGTCAGAAAGTAATACAGGTTACAAATCTTGGAAAGCAATATCGCCTTGGGCAGGTTGGCACAACAACCATAAGCGACGATTTAAAAAGATTATGGTATAAAATTAAAGGAAAAGACGATCCGTTTCTAAAGATTGGGGAAGAGAATGATAGAACTAAAAAGGGGGGCTCTGAATATGTTTGGGCACTAAAAGATATTTCATTTGATGTTTACCAAGGCGATGTATTAGGTATAGTAGGAAAAAACGGTGCGGGAAAATCAACACTTTTAAAAATTTTATCAAGAACTACAGTGCCTACTCTAGGAGAATATAAAATTAAAGGAAGAGTTGCCAGCTTACTTGAAGTGGGAACCGGCTTTCATCCGGATTTAACGGGGAGAGAAAATGTTTTTTTAAATGGCGCAATTCTAGGTATGACGAAAGCCGAAATAAAAAAAAACTTTGACGAAATATTAGACTTTAGCGGCGTTGAAAGATATATCGACACGCCTGTGAAACGTTATTCTTCAGGAATGTACGTGCGATTAGCATTTGCAGTTGCGGCACATTTAAAACCCGAAATATTGATCGTAGATGAAGTTTTGTCTGTAGGCGATCAGGAATTCCAAGATAAATGTTTAGGGAAAATGAGGTCGGTTTCCGAAAGTGGTAGAACAGTGCTTTTCGTTAGCCATAATTTGTTAGCAGTAAAACAGCTTTGCACAAAAGGGATCTTTTTAAAAAATGGAAAACTTGTAAAAGCAGGTACAACAAAGGATATTGTTGAGGAATATTTAAGCGATGATAAACAATTAAAAAGCGATGGAACTATTCCAAATGATTTTTACAGAGAATTTACTACCGGTGAGGCTTTCTTTAGGAGAATAGTTTTAACCGATTTGAATGATAATTCACTCAACCGCTTTGCATTTAACCAGCCATTTAAAGTAAGGCTTCAATTAGAGGTGTTAAAACAAATTAAAGATGTAGCGATCAATATAAATATAACAACTTCCTTAGGAGAACCAATTATCTTTTCTGTTGACAGTAAGGATTCAAAATATCTTACCAGAACTTTTGATGAAGGAATACACGAAATAGATGTTATGTTCGATTTCAAACTTTTGCCTAATAATTATAGAGTGACCATCGGCGTGCATTATTTTAAAGATGGTATTACTATTGATTGGCTGGAAAATATTTATCAATTTAAAATTGATAAAATAAGTTATAATACAAATGAAGATTATCCTTGGGATACACTTCACGGCTATATTGAACCTGAATCTACTTGGAGTTATAAAAAAATATAATGGCAATTTTAATTTTTGTCTCTTAAACTAAGAAAATATGGAAATAAAAAACAGTAAAATACTAGTAATTGGCGGAGCCGGATTTATAGGGAGTTTTGTAGTAGCCGAACTTTTAAAAGAGGATGTGGCTGAAGTTGTAGTATACGATAATTTTGCACGGGGCAAAAAAGAATATCTTGAAGAGTCTTTAAAAGATAAGCGTTGTAAAATATTTCCTATTGGTGGCGACATTCGCGAAATAGATATTTTAAACACTGCTATGAAAGGCATGGATTATGTAATCTGCCTTTCAGCCATGTGGTTATTACATTGTAAAGATTTTCCTCGCACCGCCTTCGATGTTAACATTGCCGGCACGTTTAATGTTTTAGAAGCCTGTGTAAATAATAATATTAAAAAGCTTATCTGGTCATCATCTGCTTCTGTATATGGAGATGCTGTGCAGCTACCAATGACGGAAGAGCATCCTTTTAATAATAAGAATTTTTATGGCGCTACAAAAATTGCGGGCGAGGCAATGGCAACTGCATTTAATGATAGATACGGTTTAAATGTTATTGGCCTTCGTTATATGAATGTGTATGGTCCGCATCAAGATCAAACTGCTGCTTACACAGGTGTTGTACCTATTATGCTTAATAAAATTGATGCTAACGAAGCGCCTGTAATTAATGGCGATGGTAGCCAGGCCTATGATTTTATTTATGTGGAAGATGTTGCGCGTTGCAATGTAGCTGCATTAAAATCAAATACAAATTATGGTTTTTATAATGTAGGCACCGAAATTCAAACCTCCATTAAAGAACTTTGCGACCTGATCTTATCATTAAAAAAATCCGATCTAAAAGTTACTTATAAGCCTTATAGCGCTGATGATGCGCGTGCATTGGTTCAAAACAGAATTGGCTCGGCGGTTAAAGCAAAAAAAGAGATCGGCTTTGAATATAAATATTCACTAACAGATGGATTATTAAGATTAATCGATTGGCGTGATAAAAATAATTTTAAATAAAATTTAGTATAATGGAAAAAAGAAACATCCCAATTTCGTTACCGCACACCGGCGAAGAAGAATGGTTAGCAACTAAAGAGCCTATCATGTCAGGTTGGTTAACTGCCGGACCAAAAGTTAGAGAATTCGAAGAAATTTTCGCAAAGCGCCACGGTGTTAAACATGCAATGGCTGTTACCAGTGCAACAACAGCGTTACATTTGGCTTTGGTGGCATTAAATATACAATCAGGCGATGAAGTGATCGTGCCTGCTTTTACGTGGATCTCTACAGCTAATGTGGTAATTTATTGTGGCGCAAAAGTTGTTTTTGTAGATGTAGACAGAACAACATTTAATATTGATGTAAATGATCTTAAAAAGAAGATCACCTCAAAAACAAAAGCAATTATTCCGGTTCATTTATTTGGTTTATGTGCCGATATGGATGCGGTAAAAAAAGTTGCAGGAAATATTCCTTTGGTTGAAGACGGCGCTTGTGCAGCGGGTGCCGGTTATAAAGGCAATGCCGCAGGAAGTTTAGGAACAATTGGTTGTTTTTCTTTTCATCCAAGAAAATCTGTAACAACAGGCGAAGGCGGAATGATCACAACAAACGATGATAAACTTGCCGAACTTATTTCGAGTTTAAGAAATCATGGCGCATCTATCAGTGAAGAACAAAGACATCATGGGGCCAAGCCATATATTTTGCCTGATTTTAATATCTTGGGTTACAACTACCGTATGACCGATCTGCAAGCTTCTGTGGGTATCGTTCAGTTAAAAAAATTAGATCTTTTTATTGACGAACGCGAGAAGTGGGCAAAATTTTATGATGAAGCCTTAAAGGATATTGCCTGGTTAAGAACACCTGTTGTTGGTTCGGATTATAAACACGGCTGGCAATCTTATGTTATTTATATTGACGAAAGCAAGGCACCCATATCGCGAAACGATATGATGGAGAAACTCCAGCAAATGGGAGTTTCAACCAGACCGGGCACGCATGCGCCGCATATGCTTAATTATTATGCAGAAAAATATAACCTTAAACCGGACGATTTTCCGGGAGCAAAAGATTGTAACAATTATTCAATGTCAATACCACTTTTTAATAAAATGACAAAAGAGGATTATGATTATGTAGTGTATTGCTTAAAGTCAATTTAATGGAAAATAAAAATAACTTAAAAGATCTGTTTCAACTGCCGGTTACCTTCATAGATAATCTTGCTGTAATTTCAGATTCGTCGGAGCATTTTAATCAATCACAAACAAACGATTCATTTTCAGAAAAATGGGTAAAGTTAGATGCAGAAAGTAGTACCAATGAAATGGAAATTTTTCAAAAAAATTGGTTATTAGATCTTTATGGTTTTAAAACGATAGAAGGATTAAAAGTTTTTTTAAGTAATAAAAAAGTTATTATTGATGCTGGATGTGGCTTGGGATATAAAAGTGCATGGTTGGCCGAGTTAGCACCACATGCAACTGTTTTTGGAATTGATTTTTCGGAAGCTGCTTTTGTTGCCGCTAAAAGATATGCGCATATTCCTAATGTGTTTTTCTTCAGAGGAGATATTGCAAACCTTCCTTTTAAAAAAGAAACATTAGATTTTATATTATGTGATCAGGTAATTCATCATACCGAAGATCCTAAAAAAACATTTGCACACCTCTCCTCTCTATTAACACCTAAAGGTAAATTTGCTTGCTACGTTTATGCGAAAAAAGCATTACCCCGTGAATTAGTAGATGATTATTTTAGAAAAGAAACTCACAAATTATCGCATGAAGAAATGTGGCAATTCTCCGATCAGTTAACCGAGCTTGGTAAACGCTTAACGGAATTAAATGTGAAGTTTGAATGCCCGGATATTCCGGCATTAGGAATTAAAGGCGGTGAATATGATATCCAACGTTTTATATATTGGAATTTTATAAAATGTTTTTATCATCCAAAATGGACTAAACAAGAAAATGATGCTTGTAATTTTGATTGGTATTCTCCAAGCAACGCCGAGCGTTATTCGTCGGAAGAATTCAAGCAATGGGCTTATGATTTAAATTTGAAAATAGATTTTTTTAGAAGTGAGGAAGCTGCGCACACAATCATTGTGTCTAAGTAAACTATGTGTGGAATAACAGGGATAATTAATTTAAACAACCAGCGAATTGATGAGTCTGTGATTACATCTATGACAGATGCTATTGCTCACCGCGGACCTGATGGAAGAGGTGTTTTTACAGATGGAAATGTTTCATTCGGTCACCGTCGCTTATCAATAATCGATGTATCTGATAAAGGAGCACAGCCAATGCACTCCAAAACAAAAAACTGGACAATTGTTTTCAATGGCTGTATTTATAATTATAAAGAACTAAAACAAGAACTTATAAATAAGGGTCATACATTTTTATCTACTACCGACACCGAAGTTATTGTTGAAGGACTTGAGGCGTACGGTGTTAAATTTTTTGAACGATTAAACGGAATGTTTGCTATTGGCGCATTTAATCATAGCAATAGAAAAGTATATTTAAGCAGAGATAAGTTTGGAATTAAGCCGCTTTATTATTGGTATAATGAGAATACATTCTTGTTCAGCTCTGAAATTAAAGCGTTTTTAAAACACCCAAGTTTTAAGGTAAACGTTGATTTAAATGCATTGAATGAATATTTTACATTTCAGAATTTATTTTCGTTTCGTACTTTGTTTAAAGGCGTAGCAATGATTCCACCCGCCAATACTATTGAAATTGGAAATGATTTTAAACAACTTGTACATAACAGTTGGTGGGATTATGATTTTTCAAAGACAGATGAATCAATGTCTTTTGATGATGCGAAAGATGAAACCTTACGATTATTTCAACAAGCAGTAAAGCGTCAGATGGTTGCAGATGTCCCTGTTGGTGCTTATTTGTCAGGCGGAATGGATAGTGGAGCAATTACTGCGGTTGGCTCAAGTATGATACCACGAATGGCAACATTTACTTGTGGGTTTGACATGAGTAGTGTAACAGGTGTTGAAGCAAATTATGACGAGAGAAGAGACGCTGAGTTAATGGCCAACGCATTTAAAACCGAACATTATGAGCAGGTTATAAATGCCGGCGATCTGGCTTGGAGCTTACCAAAAGTAGTTTACCATTTAGAAGATCTTAAAGTTGGAATGAGTTATCCCAATTATTATATCTCTCGCTTAGCTTCAAAATTTGTAAAAGTTTGTTTGCAAGGAACTGGTGGTGATGAATTATATGGCGGATACCCTTGGCGCTATTACAGAGTTTTTAATGCATTAAATCAAAAGGAATTTTTTGATCAATATTACGGATTTTGGCAAAGACTAGTACCTGAAAATGAAAAGCAACAATTATTTAGTTCAGCTATATTTAATAAGCTAAATCATAACGAGCCACGAGAAATATTTGAACGTGTATTTACATTTAATAATAAACTTCAATACGATACACCCGAACAGCATATAAACAATTCGTTATATTTTGAAATAAAAACATTTTTACCAAGTTTGTTTTTAGTGGGCGATAAATTAAGTATGGCAAATGGTTTAGAAGAGCGTTTTCCGTTTATGGATAATGATTTGGTAAACTTTGCTCAAAAAATTCCGGTTAAACACAAACTAGGTAATTTAACAGCAGAAATAAAAAAAATAAATGAGAACGATAGTTCAAAATCAAAGCAAATTGCTAGTTACCGAGATTTTGATGACGGTAAAAATGTTTTACGTAAGGCGATGACGAGTTTTATGCCCGAAAGCATTTTAAATAGAAAAAAACAAGGGTTTAGCGCGCCCGATGAAAGTTGGTATCGCGGCGAGAATGCTGATTATGTAAAAGACCTTTTATTAGGTAAAAAAAATGTTTCCTCAGAGTTTATAAATCCCGATTACGTAAAAAAAATAGTTAACGAACACATCAACGATAAAATAAATCACCGTTTATTAATTTGGAGCTTTTTGAATTTCGAATGGTGGTGTCGTATTTTTTTAAACGGAGAAAAAGTTGAATAATGGATCGCGAAAAACAGTTAAATAATTTAAACGATAAAGAATTACAGGAACTTTTTAGGTTATTGAACAAATTAAAAAACACTTTTGATAGTGAATTTTTAAAACAGTATAACCGTTCGTTACCTTTTGCGGATATGTTGTTTGATAGATGGGACCGAGCAAAATTATTAGGCTTTGGAGACGGCACCTCGATATATGATAGTAGTGTTGTTTTGGGGAATGTAATTGTAGGTAAAAATACTTGGGTTGGTCCAAATACAATGTTAGATGGGAGCGGCGAGTTGAGTATTGGTGATAATTGCAGTATAAGTGCCGGTGTTCAAATATATTCTCACGATTCTGTAAAATGGGCAACAAGTGGTGGGGTAGAAAAATACGAATACAGCAAAACAACTATTGGTAATAACTGCTACATAGCTCCAAACGTTATAATTGCAAAAGGAGTTAGCTTGGGCGATGGATGTATCGTAGGCGCAAACAGTTTTGTGAATAAGTCATTTGAAGACGGAAGTAAAATTGCTGGAAATCCAGCAAAATTGATTTAGGTAATTATGCAACCAACAAAAAAAAGAAGTTTATCATCGAGTTATAAAATTTGTAAAAGATGTATTTATGATAACTCTGTTCCATCAATCGTTTTTGATGAAAAGGGTGTTTGTAATTATTGTAAAATGACAGATGACCTGATCGCAGAATACGGTACCGGTAATCCTAAGGGCGAGCAAATGATCTCAGATATCATTAAGGAAATTAAACTGGCCGGTAAAAATAAAAAGTACGATTGTGTTGTTGGAGTTAGTGGCGGAACAGATTCTTCTTATATGTTGCATTGGGCTATTGAGAATGGATTGAGACCATTAGCAGTACACTACGATAATACATACAACACTGCCATAGCTACACAAAACATTACCAACATTACAAGCAAACTAAATATTGACCTGTATACACTTGTGGTTGATAATAATGAAGTTGATGATATTTATAAGTCTTTCTTTTTGGCAAATGTTTCAGAAATTGATGCTTGTACGGATATTGCTTTGGCTGAAACTATGTACAGAGCTGCAGATAAATTCGGAATAAAACATGTATTAGAAGGTCACTCGTTTATTGAAGAGGGAATATCTCCTTTAGGAAAAAATTATTTTGACGGAAAGTACATTGCATCTATTCATAAACAGTTTGGTAAGTTAAAGTTGAAAACTTTTCCTAACATGCCATTTTGGACCTTTATAAAATGGATCGCAGTAAAAAAAATAAAAAAAATTAGACCTTACTGGTATTTAAATTATAATAAAGAGGAAGCTAAAGTTTTATTAAAAGAAAAATACGGCTGGCAAGATTATGGGGGGCATCACTTAGAAAATCGTATGACAGCCTTTAGCCATAGCGTTTATTTTCCTCAAAAATTCGAAATTGATTATAGAAATAATACACTTGCAGCAAAAGTTAGAAATGGCAAAATGGATAGAGAGGCAGCCATAAAAGAATATTACGAAACACCTCCTTTCATCGAAGAGGGGTTGATTGACTACATTAAAAAGAGAATGAATTTTAGTGATGAAGAGTATGAAAAAGTAATGGCTGCTAAACCTAAGTATTGGTATGAATACCCTACTTATAAAAAACGATTTGAAAGACTGCGTCCTTTATTTGCCATACTTTATAAATCTAATTTAGTGCCAAAAAGTTTTTATATGAAGTACTGTTTTCCTGTAAGTTACGCAAAATGATAACAATAATTAATTACGGTTTAGGAAATTTAGGTTCGGTGCAAAACATGCTAAAGCGTATAGGCGCACCTTGTAAAATAACTTCTGATTTAAAAGAAATTGAAGACGCTGAAAAAATTTTACTTCCAGGTGTTGGAGCATTTGATTCGGCCATTCAAAAAATTGATGAATTAAATTTACGATCGGTTTTGGTTCATAAAGCTAAAGTTGATAAAATTCCTTTTCTTGGTATTTGTTTAGGAATGCAGTTGTTGACCCGAAGCAGTGAAGAAGGAGTTTTAGCTGGATTAGACCTTGTGCCTGCAAAAACAATTAAATTTAAATTTGACAATACTTCAAATTTAAAAATACCTCATATGGGATGGAATTTTGTGAAGCAAAATACACCAAGCAAATTAACAGAGGGTTTTACAACAGATCATAGGTTTTATTTTGTTCATTCATATAAAGTTGTTTGTGATAATACTATAAACTCAATTTTGAAAACAAATTATGGGGGTGATTTTGATTCAGCTATTCAAAACGAAAATGTTTACGGCACCCAGTTTCATCCCGAAAAAAGTCATAAATACGGAATGCATTTACTAACAAATTTCTCAAAATTATAAATGTTACTTATAAGATATATACCCTGTTTATTATTAAAGGATAACGGATTGGTAAAAACTGTAAATTTTAAAAATCCTAAATATGTTGGCGATCCTATTAACACCATTAGGATCTTTAACGAAAAGGAAGTTGACGAACTTATTTTTTTAGACATTGAGGCCACACCAAAAAATAAAGAACCCAATTATAAATTACTGAGTGAAATAGCGAACGAATGTTTTATGCCTTTGGCTTATGGTGGGGGAATAAAAACCTTTGAGCAGGCACAAAAAATATTTAATATCGGAATAGAAAAAGTTGCCATTAATAGCGCTTTACATTCAAATTTAAATCTTGTAACGCAAATAGCCGATGTGTATGGTTCGCAAGCGGTTATTGGTGTAATTGATGTTAAGAAAAACTTTTTCGGTAAAAATCAAATTGTTTCAAATTCCGCTCACGATAAGCACAAATATTCTATTTCTGAATGGGTAAAAAATCTGGAAGATGCCGGGGTTGGTGAAATTTTGATTACAAGTGTAGATAATGAAGGTACTTGGAACGGATTAGATCTTGAATTAATAAAACAAGTAACCTCCATATCAAAAGTTCCGGTAATTGCTCATGGTGGCGCAGGAAATGTTGATCATTTAATGAAAGGAATAAAACAGGGCGGTGCAAATGCTATTGCAATGGGCAGTATGGTTGTATATCAAAAAAAAGATTTCGGGGTTTTAATAAATTTCCCTGATCGTAAATTATTACAGTAAAATGACCTCTCCTTTATTAAAAATTGCATGTATAGGAAATATAAATAACTCAATGTTTCCTATTGCGAGGTATTTGGCTGATGAAGGTTATAAAGTAACTTTATTTTTGTTGGAGGAGTTCTCGCATTTTTTGCCTTCTGCCGATACATTCGATGAAGTTAAAAATGTTGAGATTATTGAATTAGGTTGGCATCACCAAAATTTTTATAAGGTTACAGCCACGGAAATTAAAAAACTTTTTTCTGGTTTTGATTTTTTTATTGGAACCGATTATGCACCAGCATATTTTTTAAAAGCTAGGATGACCTTAGACGTTTTTTTTCCGGCAGGCGGTGATATCTTTGATTATCCATTTAGAACAATGGGAAATTTTAAAGGACTACCTGAAATTTTTAGGATCGAATCTTGGCGTTGTACTAAATACCAAAAATGGGCTTTGCCACTTGTTGATTCAGTTTCGATGGATCCGGCTAATGATGCTTTAGAGTGCTTTTTAACAAAATTAAAAATGGATAATATTGACCGTATTCCGGCCTTACCATTTTTATATATGAAACAGTATTCGGAGGCATATTTTTCGAAATCAAATTTTTTTTTACAGATAAAGAAATTAAGAGAAGAAAACGATTTTTTAGTAATACAACACTGTCGTCAATCTTGGACTTGTGATAAATCAGACCTTCATTATAAAGCAAATGACCTTCTGATAAAGGGGTTTAACTTATTATTGGAAAATAATACTAGTAAAAAATGTAAGTTATTACTTCTTGAGTATGGCGAAGATGTTGAAGCAACTAAAAAATTAATTAATGAATTAAATATTTCGGAGCACGTTATTTGGTTCCCTAAATCATTACGTAAAGACCTATTAACCCTTATTAAGTTTTGTGATGTTGGCGTAGGAGAGTTAGGAAGAAGTTGGTTTTCTTATGGGGCCGTTTATGAGATTATTGCAATGAAAGTTGTTTTTATTGGTAACAGAACTGACAATGAATATTCTTCAAAATTTCCGGAGTTATATCCGATGCTAAATGCTAAAACGGCCGAAGAAGTTTTTGATTGTTTAAGTAAAGTCTTTAATGATCCAAAAAAATATAAAATTATGGGCGAAACTTCTTATGATTGGTTCATGAAATATGCGATTAATGGGTCTGTTGATTTTATAAAAAATAGAATTGCCAATAAAAATTTAAATTTGAGAAAAAATAAAATTGGTCTTCCTTTATATTTTAAAATTGCATGGATTGATTTTTATGTTGGGACAATTGTGTTACTGAATAAATTTAAGATAAAATCCCAAAGTTTATTCCCATCAAGAAGTACTTAATAATTAATTCTCGTGTTATTTAATTCGCTTCAATTTTTACTTTTTTTTATAATAGTTACACCATTATATTATATGTTACCCCATAGATTTCGGTGGTTTCATTTATTAATTAGCAGTTGTGTCTTTTATATGGCATTTGTTCCGGTGTATATTTTTATTTTATTTGGAACAATAGTGATTGATTATTTTGCCGGAATACTTATTCAAGATTCGGTTGGTACAAAAAGGAAATACTATTTAATTATTAGTTTGATAGCTAATATTGGAGTGCTATTTGTTTTTAAGTATTATAATTTTTTTCTTGATAATATTAACACACTAAACGGCGTAGATTGGCCCCTTATCAACATCCTTTTACCCGTTGGCCTTTCGTTTCATACTTTTCAAGCAATGAGTTATACTATTGAGGTTTATAGAGGTAATCAAAAGGCAGAAAAACATTTTGGCATTTATGCATTATACGTAATGTTTTACCCGCAACTAGTAGCGGGGCCTATCGAAAGACCTCAAAATATTTTGCATCAATTTCATGAAAAAAAGCAATTTTCATATGAAAATATTGTGAATGGCATGAAAATGATGGCTTGGGGAATGTTTAAAAAAGTGGTTGTTGCAGACCGGTTAGCCATTTATATTAATGAGGTATTTGACCATCAGGTAAATTATGAAGGTATTC
>JALHPG010000027.1:30458-35801 GCA_022842625.1 Bacteroidia bacterium
ATTCCGGTAATTCTTGCTTGTGTTTTCTTTTCACTCCAAATTTATTTTGATTTTTCAGCTTATTCCGATATTGCTTTAGGAGCAGCAAAAACTTTGGGATTTGATTTAATGATTAATTTCAAAATGCCCTATTTTGCAACTTCCATTTCTGAATTTTGGAGTCGATGGCATATTTCCCTTTCAACTTGGTTCCGTGATTATTTATATATTCCATTAGGCGGAAATAGAATATCTAAGAACAGAACAAAACTAAACCAATTTATTGTTTTTATTACAAGCGGACTATGGCATGGTGCAAATTGGACTTTTTTATTTTGGGGATTTTTACATGCCATTTTCATAAGTATTGAGAGTGAAATAAAAACTTTGGCCGGTGCCATTAAATTATATTTACCGTTTAAACGGATTTTACTTTTTGGTTTAATAACCTTAGCCTGGATTTTTTTTCGAGCAGAAAATATTGCTAAATCATTTCAACTTATTGGTTCACTAAATAATAATTTACTTTCGCAATTAAGCGATATAATTACGAACAATGATCTGTTGCGATTAAAATTACTTTATGCAAATAAAGGATCCAACGTTTTTATGTTATCTATCTTATTTAGTTTTATTGTAATGTTTATTGAGTGGAAACAAAGAGATAGAAATATTGTTCAGTATTTTCATTCATTGAATAAGACAATACGTTATTCGTTATATTTTTTTATAATCTATGGAAGTATTTTTTTTGGTGTATTTCAGAAAAATCAATTTATTTATTTCCAATTTTGAAAAAGTTAATTCTAAATTGTATACTATTTTGCGGCCCACTTATTTTTATCTTCTTATTTTTTCTTATCGATGATCCTTTTGGAATAATACATAAAGATAAATGTCTTGCGGCCACAAGCGAAGACATGATGATTATTCGAAAATATTTTAAGGAATACAAAACAAACAGCCGGTCAACTTTTATTTTTGGAAATTCAAGAACCCATGCGTTTAATAATTATAAGTGTGGTGAAGGAACAGATAATTATTTTTTCGACTTTGGCTGTCCCGGAGAAAGTGTTTTAAATATTAAAAAAAAATTGAATTTGATTTTAGAAAACCAAGATAATGTAAAAAACGTGGTTATTTTAATCGATGAAGGAATCCTTGAAAATACCGATAATAATAATCGTTTCTATCAAGGGCCTGTATACAACCATACCCCGCAAAGTTCTAATGTTTCATATTTAACGTTCTATTCAAATTATATAAACTATTATTTCAGCGATTTTTTTTTCGTTAAACACATTTATTATAAAATAACAGGAAATTACATTGAAGGCTGGATGAAAGATGCCTTTAAAAAACCTGGTTCAGATATTAATTATAAATGCAAAAGCTACCCAACATTGGCAGACAGTTTACTTGAAACAAATTTCCAAGAATATAAGCGTTTGTTTAAGCCCGATTACATAAGTTATCCAAAAAAAGAAATTACAATTGATAAAAGAGATGTTGAACATTTGGTTCATATTAAACAAGTTCTTGAAAGTAGAAAGATTAATTATAAAATTATATATCCACCAAGCTTTCATAAGCGGAAAATTGAATATAATATCGGGAAGTTTTTAAGAAGCTGTTTTGAGGAAAATTTTTATGATTTTTCAGGGGTAAATAAAATTACTACAGACAGTACTTTGAATTACGAAAATTTGCATTTTACCTACCGAGCTGCAAATATGATGATGGACAGTATTTGTTTAAAAGTTAATGAGTAATAAAGTTCTCAATATATTTACCATTGATTTTCCTTATGGGAACGGTGAGCCTTTTCTAAAGAATGAAATTGAGGTCTTAGCTAAGAGTTTTGAAAAAATTGTTGTGTTTCCAATGAATTTTAAGGACACAACGATTAAATGCAAATTGCCTGATAATATTGTTATTCAGCATGAAAATATTTTTGATCCCTATAATCGATTGCATATTTTGAGTGAAAATATTCTTTTGATCGCAAACATATTTTTGATGGAATTAATAAAAACACCATTTAAAAAGAAGTACCTTTTCAATTTCAGAAACCATTTTAATATTTTATTACACAGAATAAATGCTGCCAACAAATTGGCTTCAATGTTTAAGTCAACAAATCAAAAGCATTTAGTTTATACCTATTGGTTTACACAATGGACTCTTATTTTTTCAATTGTTAACTATAAACAAAAAAATATTTCTTTATACACTCGCGTTCATGGTATGGATGTATATGAGGATCAGCATACGGATAAAGGATTTTTTTTTCCTTTTAGGTATTTCCAGGCACAACAAATAAAAAAGGTAATCGCTATAAGCGAAAACGGACGTAAACATTTATTAGAAGTATCTCCTCAGTTTAATGATAAAGTTGTAGTTAACCGACTAGGCGTTTTACATCATGGAATAAATCTTAACAATTCGGAAGACGAATTTGTTTTGGTCTCCTGTTCATCTTTTCAATCATATAAACGAGTTCATTTAATATTTGAGGTATTAAAAAAAATAGATATTAAAATTAAATGGATCCATTTTGGGGATAGCGAGGAACGAAAGCTTGTAGAAAAAACATTTAAAGATATTCCGTTTAACGTAACTATCGATTTGATGGGATATATCTCAAACGAATCACTCATGGAATTTTATAGTAAAAACCATGTTGATTTGTTCATTAATGTTTCTGAAACAGAAGGAATTCCGGTGTCTATTATGGAAGCTATGAGTTTTGGTATTCCTTGTATAGCAACTAATGTTGGTGGTGTGAGTGAAATAGTTAATAATACAAATGGATTTTTAGTGGAAAAACATTTTAGTATTGATCAGGTTGCGGAGTTTATATTAAACTACAATAATCTGGATGTTATAAGGAAAAATGTTTTTCGCGATGAGGCATTAAATACCTGGCGATCATTATATGATCAAGAAACAAATTGTAATGATTTAATTACAATTTTAAAATCATGAAGACCAGTTTTTTTAAAAACTATCCCCTAACAAAAATTATTTCCGCCTTTAAAGATTAAATATGTGTGGAATTGCAGGCATATATAAATTAGATAATAGTACCGTTAATAAAAACGCGTTAGGTGCAATGACAGATGTTATTGAGCATCGCGGGCCCGATGGTTTTGGTTATTGGTTCAATAATAAAGAAACCTTAGGCCTTGGTCACCGCAGGTTATCAATTATCGACCTTACTCTTGCCGGCAAACAACCCATGACCTATATGGGATTGGTGATTACTTTTAATGGGGAAATATATAATTACATCGAAATTAAAAAAGGTCTTGAAAACAAAGGGTATAAATTTTTCACCGAAACAGATACGGAAGTTTTATTGGCACTTTATCATCTTAAAGGAAGAGAGTGTTTAAAAGACTTGGATGGTATGTTCTCCTTTGCAATTTGGGATGAAAAAAAGGAAGAATTATTTTGCGCGCGCGACAGGTTCGGCGAAAAACCATTTTATTATTATCATGATGCTTCGCAGTTTATTTTTGGTTCAGAGATAAAACAAATTTTTGAAGCCGGCGTAAATAAAGAGGTTAAGGAGGAAATGTTACACAACTATTGTGTAACCGAAAGACTTAATTCAAATGATCTAAAAGAAACATTTTACAAAAATGTTTACCAACTGCCACATAGTAATTTTGTAGTGATCAAATCAAATGGAACATTACATTTTGAGAAATATTGGGACATTAATTATTCTGAGCAAAATAAGGATATTAGCCTTAATGACGCAATAAATACATTTAACGAACTCTTATATACATCTGTTAAAAGAAGAATGCGTTCTGATGTGCCAATTGGCACAAGTTTAAGCGGGGGATTGGATTCAACAACTATTGCAGCCTATATTTGCAGAAATAATCAAACAACTAATTTAAATACATTTACTGCAAGTTTTTTAGGCTTCGAAAAAGATGAAACAAAGTTCGTTAAGATCTTAAAATCAAAATATTCAAATATTAATGATCATTACGTTTCTCCTACGGATATGGATCTTATCCAAGATTTACAAAATTTATTTTTTCATCAGGATGAACCTATTGGCTCTACGAGTATTTACGCTCAGTATAGAGTAATGCAATTAGCAAAACAAAATCAGGTAACTGTTTTGTTGGATGGGCAGGGCGCTGATGAATATTTAAGCGGATATAATCAATTTTGGCCTGTTCGTTTAAGAGAAATGTATGCGAGTGGAGATAGCAGTTATTTAAAAGAAAAACAAAATGTTAAGGAATTAATAGGCTTTGAGCAAAATATTGGCTTAAATCTTTCCTTAATGATCAAGCATCCTAATCTTCATAAAAGAATATCAGCTATAAAAAATCTGGTATCAAAAGAAAAAAATAGTAATACAAAAAATCCGTTATCTCCAACTTATTTTCAGCTAAAGGGCGAGAAAGAAACGGATAATGTTAATTGGTCTTCTTTAAATTCCGTATTGTATCATTCTATTTTTTCAGAGGGTTTACAAAATTTACTTCGCTATGCGGATAGAAATTCAATGGCACACTCACGAGAAGTGCGTCTTCCGTTCTTGTCCCATAAGTTAGTTGAGTTTGTTTTTTCTTTGCCATCAAAGTACAAAATGGATAATGGCTGGTCTAAATATATTTTAAGGAAGTCGCAAGAAAATTTTTTACCCGAAGAAATTTGTTGGCGTAAAGAAAAAGTTGGTTATGCAACTCCTCAAAGTTATTGGATGCAGAACAAAAAAATTCAAGAGATTCAACAAGATAACAGATCGCAATTAGCCACCTTAAAAATTTTTGATAAAGATTTTCTTGATACTGCTGATAGTTGGAAGATCTTAAATCTTGCCCACTTGCTATCGTGAGTTTAAATGTGTTAGTAGTTTCCTTTTATTTTCCTCCTTATCATAAGGTTGGTGGGAGACGATGGGCAAAGCATTGTAAATATCTAAAAAAGGAAAATGTTGATTTTAAAGTATTGGCAGGAAATTTTGAAGGAAGATCTCCCTGGGACAATGATGTAAAACCTTATGCTTCTGCCATAACTCGGATCGAGATCTTAAAGGAAAAGATCCTTTACCATAAGAAGAAACTCCCTGATAATATTTTTCAAAAAATAGTTTGGAAGGTTTCTCTAATATCCTGGGAATTTAAAAAGCGCTGGTTAAAAGGAGATTTCAACGATCCATCAAAAGGGTATGTACAATCTTTCTATAATAAAGCAAAGTCTATTATTCAAACCGAAAATATCAATACGGTAATACTAAGTGTTGGCCCTTTTGCCTACTCAAAAATTTTTCCAATGTTGAAATCAGATTTTCCTAAGGTGAAATTTGTAATTGATTATAGAGATTCGCAA
>JALHPG010000028.1 GCA_022842625.1 Bacteroidia bacterium
AAAAAGGATATGGTTTTATTCGCGATGAAAAATCACAAGAAAGTATATTCTTCCACGTTAACGGATTACTTGGTCCGGTTAAAGAAAAAGATAAAGTTAGCTTTGAAGTAGAAATGGGCCAAAAAGGCTTAAATGCCATTAGAGTTAGCCCTTTGGCATAATAAATACAATTTCATTTAATAGAATTTAATCAAAACGCTAACCCAAAAAGTTGGCGTTTTTTTATTTATACTTTCAAAGCACCAATAATTATATTCTTAAAAAATTACCTCCTAATATTGAACTGTATTTATTATTAAAACAAATTAATAAGAAGTAGACTGTCACTTCCTTTAAAACAAAAAAAATTAAATTCTTTATGTATTTTTGTTCATCTCAAAAAAAAATTAATGAATGAAGATCAAACTTTTTGTAATATTCATTTTTGGGCTTTTTAATTCGCTTTGGTCACAAAAAACCGAAATTATTTTTGATGTTCATTATAAATCTCGTAAGATTGGAACTATTCATGCCGTTGAACACAGATCGGAAAATCAAACGGTCAAAGGAATAAAAACTATTACAAATACGGAAATTTTAAGAGTTACGATTCATGTTGAATCGGAGATCAGTGTCATTTATAAAGATAGTGCATTAATTAAAGGCGTAGCCTACCGCCACTCAAATAAAGGGAATGAAAATGTACATTCAACCGTTATTAAAACAAATAATAACACTTACCATATAGAGAGAAACGGAAAAAAAGAAAAATTAGAAGATATAAAAATTAATTTCTGTGATGTTGACCTTTATTTTATCGAACCCAAAGGAATTGAAAATATCTTTTCCACGATGTACGCAAAAATGTTACCATTAAAATTAGTGAGCCCAGGAAAATATAGGCTGGTAACCCCGGATAATAAAGACTCTTACTATACCTACACTAACGGAAAACTTATTTTGGTAGAGGCAAATACTGCTTTAGGTAAAGTTCTTTCAAAGCGATTATAATTCTGTATATAATAAGAGGTACTCCTATTTTTACGCTTAATTAATTACCTTTGATTTCATAGATCCAAAATGACAAAAGAACAAACTGCCATAAAAACTACTTATTTCAGTATTATAGGAAATACAAGTTTAGCTCTGATAAAGGGCGTGGCAGGCTATTTTGGAAATTCTTATGCCTTAATTGCCGATGCTATAGAATCTACCACTGATATTTTCGCATCGTTTTTAGTCTTATTTGGAATTAAATATTCAAACAAACCGGCAGATAAAAACCATCCTTATGGGCATGGACGTGCAGAACCATTGATCACATTTTTAGTTGTTGGTTTTTTAATAGCTTCTGCATCGTTTATTGCGCATGAAAGTATTATCAATATACAAACGCCGCACGACCTGCCAAAAACATGGACATTGTTTGTTCTTGGTGCAATAATTATTTGGAAAGAAATTTCGTTTCGTTTGGTATTAAAAAAAAGTAAAGAAACCAACAGCTCGTCTTTAAAAGCAGATGCATGGCACCATAGAAGTGATGCGATAACTTCTGTAGCAGCATTTATAGGAATTTCGACCGCATTAATTTTAGGAAAGGGCTATGAATCTGCCGATGATTGGGCTGCACTTTTCGCATCGGGTTTTATACTTTACAATTGCTATTTAATTTTTAGACCGGCCTTAGGTGAAATAATGGACGAACATTTGTACGACGACCTGGTTGTTGAAATAAGAAAAGTAGCGCTAACCGTGAACGGGATAAAAGGAACCGAAAAATGTTTTATTCGCAAAGCCGGAATGAAATATCATGTAGATCTGCATGCAATTGTTGATGCGAACATCACTGTTAAAGAAGGTCATGAAATTGCCCACGACCTAAAAGATACCTTACGAAAAGAAATACTTGAACTAGGGCATGTTTTAATTCACATTGAACCTAACGAATAATATAAATAACCTTTGATACAATGTCATTTCGACGAAAGGAGAAATCTCTTTAATAAGATCCTTCACTTCGGTAGGATGACATTCGAAAAAGAGGCACAACATTTGTAAGTAAAAACTAAAAAACAAATGAGAACATACTTTGTAGTAATTTTATTTACACTTTTTAACATCAAAAATTTTGCTCAGTTAGCCAATGTTGATGCAAATATTAAAAAATTAAACAACAGTCAATTTATTATCATCCACGGCGACAGGCCAATGTTTGAAATGAAAAGTAGCGCTGCTTTAAAATTAAAAAAAGCAGGAAAGCGTGCTACTCCAAAACTAATATTAGCATTGGAAGATTCTACAAAAGTAATTATGGCACATTTAACCTTATGTCATATTTATTTTAATGTTGCAACCTTTGCGGGTCCAAAAGAAAAAACTATTAACGATAATACCATTTATTATTATTTCTTAGGCCAGCAAAACGGAGAAGGCTTAATAATTAGCGAAACGAAAAAAAATGGTAGTTATAAAATGTACATTGAACCTGAAAATTTAAAAACAATTATTAGTTTTTGGAAAAAATATACTTCAAAAAAATAAATGTAAAATTCTCAAAAAAATAAAATCCGTATTTTTACTTTAACCAAAAAATGTTTAGATAAAATGACACCATTACTCATTAAAAACACAATTACCATTAACGCTCCGGTTTCAAAAGTTTGGAATGCGTTGATCGATCCTGAGCAAACAAAAAAATACATGTTTGGCTGCGAAACAGTATCAGAATGGAAAGTAGGAAGTTCTTTATTATGGAAAGGAAGCTATGACGGTAAAGAAATGGTGTTTGTAAAAGGATCTATTTTGGAATTAATACCTGAAAAACTTTTAAAATACACTACCTTCGATCCTAACTCAACAATTGCAGATGTTCCTGAGAATTACCTGACCGTAACTTATGAATTAGAAACCCTAAACGGACAAACTGTTTTTACTGTTACGCAAGGCGATTACAATAAAGTTGCAGAAGGAGAAAAAAGATATAAAGAATCTTACAATAACGGCCAAGGCTGGGATCCAATTTTAGTTGAGATAAAAAAACTTGTAGAATAATTTAAAAAATAAGAACATGGAGTCATTAAAAGAATTAGAGTTTATAGATAAAATTGAAGATAATTTTCCGTTTGAAAATTATGTTGAAAGCGTAAAATTAATTGATGAAGCTATCAAGATCTCGCCAAACTCGGTATTTGCAGTAATTGAAGAAATTTGCAAAGCGGCCGATGAAGAAGGATTGCCGGAAGAAGCGCTAATAAATTTATTAAAGAATATCGATAAAAAATTTGATCATCCTTTAAGAAAACTTATTCTTGAAACTGCTCAAAATATTATTTTGGAAGAAGAGCTAACGTTGGATGAAACCATTGCTAATATGGAATTAGTAAGAGAGCATCCGCAACAATACGCTGCATTAAGTATTATTTATTTTTCGATCGATGACGAAGACGGAAAATTAGAAAGCGTTTGGAATAGCATTACTACCGAATGGAATGGTGGTGATTCTTTGTTTGAAGAAGATGAAGAGGAAAATGATTAACTGATCTATAATTTTAACTCTAGTAATATTTTTCTATGGTCAAGTATTGCTAGAGTTGTTGTTTTTTGAAATAAATTACCAACTTCCACCAGAGCCGCCGCCGCCGGAACTGCCGCCACCAAAGCCGCCAAAACCTCCACCGCCGCCAGATCTTCCTCCACCGAATCCGCCTCCGCCAAAACCTCCACCCCAAAAAATAGTACTTCCGCCTCTAGAAAAAGTTCTTCCGCCACCGCCACCAAAAAATCCTTTTATAATAAAAATTATTATAATGATTATTATAATGATGATCGTACCCGGTTTAATTTGTTTCCCATTTGAATTACGGCGCGAATAATCTTCTTTATTGATCTCACCTTTAGCCAATTTCATTAAAACATCCGTTGCCTTATCAAGAGCGGTAAAATTATCGCCACTCTTTAAATAGGGATACATTTCGTTCTCACGAATACGTTTGGTCGTTAAGTCAGGAATGGCACCCTCTAATCCATATCCAATAGCTATAAAGAGGTCTCTTCCTCCTGCCCCACCGGTTGGTTTTACTAAAATAACAATGCCATTATTAGATTCTTTTTTACCAACACCCCATTCGTTAATTATTTTTGTAGCGTAATCTGCCGCATCTGTACCATTAAGATCATCAACAATAACAACACAAATTTGATTAGAGGTTTGATTACTGAACTGCTCCAACTTTTCCTCTAAAATTTGTGCTTGATCTGAACTTAAAAAATCAGGAAACTCTTTTGAAAGATTATTGTAAAGTTTTTGAGGACTTGGTCGTTGTGCTATCTGAGCTGAAACAAAAACAGCTAAAAATAAAAATATGGCACTTAAAATTTTGCGCATGCTAATAAGAAATAGTATTGGTTAATTCATTCTTATCATCGCTCTGTCTTGGAAAAAATTTCCCTAATTGCTCACCGCACTCTATGATACATTCAGACAATGCTTCGGCTTTTTTATTTTCTTTAAATTTTTGGATCAGTTGACTAACAACTTTTTGCCAGAATTCATTGCCCAGCTTTTGATGAATACCTTCATCGCCAACAACAGCAACCTTTCGGCTAAACGTTGCGATATAAATTAAAACGCCATTCCGTTCGTTTGTTTGGTGCATTTTTAATTTAGTAAATACTTTTTCGGCAGCTTTTATTTCGTTTCCAAAACAAAAATTAGAAATATGCAAACGTATTTCGCCCGATGTTTTTAACTCAGCAGTGGCGATCGCATCTACTAATAGCTGCTGTTCTTGCTTATCGAAAAAATTACGGGCTGTTACCATTTACGATTTGGAAATTATTAATAACCCCGACAACTAATTATCGGGGTTAAAATTTACTTATTAGAATTCTACTTTAGGTGCATTCTCTGAACCTGCAGATTCTTTAAATCCGGTTTTCTTAGCAAACGTTTCTTTATTTAAGAACATGCTATTAAAAAATCCACGAATGTGGGAGTTAAATTCTTTTACTGATTGGTTATAATTTTGACGTGCCACAGCAATTCTATTCTCTGTGCCTTCTAGTTGCGTTTGAAGGTCGCTGAAATTTTGAGTTGAACGAATTTGAGGATATGCCTCAAATGCTAAATTTATAGCTGCATTTATCTGCTTACCGGCAATATCCATATCTTCAGGAGTTTTTGCCTTAACAATACCCGCACGAGCTTCGGTAACTTGAGTTAAAATACCTTTTTCGTTTGCTGCAGCACCCTTAACAGTGGCCACTAATTGCGGAATAAGATCTGCTCTTCTTTGATAAGTTGCGCCAACATCACTCCATTTTTCGTCTACATTTTCTTGTAAAGAAACAGCGGTGTTATAAGAACCTCTATACATCATAAAAATAATAAGTGCCAAAAGCACTAAAACTCCTCCGATTACTAAACCTTTTTTCATTTTTTATCTTTTAAATTTTAACGTAAAGATACTAGTAAAAGCATTCCTTAACAGGGTATTAACAAAATTTCTCTAAGTTCACAATTTTACAATGTCAAATTTTCACTTAACACTCAGATTACTTATATTTATTTAACGAAAATGCCGGCATTATAACCTAATTTAAAATTGACCAAATGAACAGCAAACGTAATTTTTTAAAATCATTACTTCTAACAGCAACACTACCTTTAACTGTAAAAGCAAAAAATATTATGGAAGAATTACCCGTTGGATGGACCAAAGAGGAAACTGATGATTATTGGCAAACCATTCGCAATGATTATAAATTAAAACCAGATTACATTAACCTTGAGAATGGCTATTACAGTATTATGTCTCAACCGGTGTTAAACGGTTATTTAAAAGACCTGCAAACAATAAACATGGAAGGCTCTTATTACATGAGAACCGTGCAGTATGAAAACAAACATAGATCTAAGGAACGGCTGGCAACATTGCTGGGATGTTCTGGTGAGGAACTTATAATTACGCGCAACACAACAGAATCGTTAGATACCATCATTTCAGGAATTGACTGGAAAGCAGGCGATGAAGCAATAATGGCTGAACAGGATTACGGCAGCATGTTAGACATGTTCAAACAACAAGCCAACCGATATGGAATGGTAAACAAATTAATTTCATTACCGCTAAATCCTCAAAACGATGATGAAATTATTAAACTATATGAAAACGCAATCACCTCAAAAACAAAATTGATCATGATCTGCCATATGATAAATATTACCGGTCAAATATTACCTGTAAAAAAGATCTGCGACATGGCTCATAGCAAAGGGGTTGAAGTGATGGTAGACGGCGCTCATGCCGTTTCGCATATTGATTTTAAAATTAGCGAACTGAATTGTGACTATTACGGTAGCAGTTTACACAAATGGCTAGGGGTGCCGCTTGGTGTTGGAATTTTATATGTAAAAAAAGAAAAGATAAAACAGATCTGGCCTTTATTTGGAGAGTATGGTTTTAAAGAAGATGAGATCCGAAAACTTAATCACACCGGAACTATTTCTGTTGCTTCAGACATTGCCATCAACCATGCAATAGATTATAATAATGCAATGGGAATAAAACGAAAAGAAGACCGTCTGCGTTTTTTACAAAATTATTGGACCAGCAAGATCAAAGACGTAAAAAACATTCAATTAAATACACCAACTGATCCTCAAAGAAGTTGCGCCATTGCCAATGTTGGCATTGAAGATCTTAAACCTTCAGAATTAGCTAAGATCCTTTTACATAAATATAAGATCTGGACCGTTGCTATTGATACATCCAATGTACACGGGGTGCGCATAACGCCGCATGTTTACACTACCACCAATGATTTGGATAAATTTGTAAAGGCGTTAAAAGAGATCGCAAAACTTTATTAATTATTTTTTCAAATAATTAATAAAAAAATAATTCAAATTCTATTACTTAAGGCTTGATATTTCCTGGAAATTCAATGGTGACTCGCGCATTTTTGGTTATTAACTTTTTTAAAGTTTAAAACTTTGTGCAATAAAAACCGAACCTTTTAAAATTACCACCGTACAAGAAGGTAACTCTAAACCCAAACATACCCAATACCCTCGTCTATCCAAATAATAGTAGGGGCTGGTAAAAAAAAAGCACTAAATCTCTAACAGTAATTATTAAAAATTTAAAACTTAATTAAAATGAAAAATTTCAACTACTTAAACCCTATGTGTTATGAAAACAAATTTTTACCTACCAACATTGTTGGCAGTTATCATTCAGGTAATGGTAAGCGGCCAAACACAAGACAACCAAATTACACAGATCAGAAAAACATTGATCAGTAATGAAAGTGCTGTTGTTAATGTAACCTATAGCATAAAATCAAACTCAATAAATCTTTTAGACTTGGTAAAAGAAGCCAAGGAACTAAACAATACCTCGCAGACATTTAAAGACGCTGCAAAAACAAAAAAAGGTGACGAAAAAAAAGAGTTACTTAACGAAGCGCTATTCTTCGAAAAACAATTTGTGATCAAACAAATTGAGATATCAGAAATATTAGCAAAACAAACCTACCAAAAACTGTATCAAAACAGAAACTACATTGGCCTTTTAATGAAAACCATTAAAAACGATGAGTACACCACCAATTTAGCAAATAACCTAAATTCTGAAGCTGAAAAATTTATCAGAATGGCAAAAGAAATGCGTGAAGAAGCAAATGCACAGCCTAATAACGTATCTAAATTAGGTAACCTGACAAATGCAGAAGACGAAGAAGTGGTAGCCTTAAATAAACAACAACAGGTTTTTGATATTATAGAACGGGTTAATCCAAAAGTTACTATTCGTTAATTAAATATATTTAAACAGTTAGTTAATCGTTAAGCTTGTTTTCTTTAATAATTCAAGTCATAAGGTCAAACTGTTTAGCAAAACCTATTTACTTAAAAGTAAATAGGTTTTGTTTTTTTAATTTCATAGTTTTATATATACAAAAAACTAAAACTTAAACACTATGAAAAGCACAATGAAAACATTTTTTGCCGCAGTAGCATTTATGCTTATTTCTTCGGCTGCAACAGCGCAATACAAAATGGATAGCGACGGAAAAACACTTCGCAATTCAAGCAACTCATCTGTAGGAAAAATAGATAGTGATGGAAAAACTATCCGTAACTCAAGCAATAGTTCTGTTGGACACGTTGACAGCGATGGCAAAACCATTCGCAACTCCAGTAATTCATCGGTTTTAAAAGTTGACGGTAATGATATTCGCAACTCTAGCAATAGCACAATTGCAAAAATGAGTGATGTTACTAATGACATTAAAGGCGCAAAACCTGAAGCTGTCTATGTAGCCCTTTGGTGGTTCATAGTAAAAGGAAATAAATAAAGTAATTGAAAATAAGCTAAAACAAAGAAGGCCTTGAGAAATCAAGGCCTTCTTTGTTTTTAAAATTTACGTTTGCTAATATATTTAACTTTTAAACGTCGTAATTTTTCCTGACTTCTTTTTCCACCTAATTGTTCTTTTTTATTTTTATCCTTCTTTTCGTGAAAGGCACCGGTTGGAATTACTAATTTTTTTGCTTTTCCTAAATTTTTATCGCGTGTAACCGGAATTTCATCCTTAGTTAACTCATCACTAATTTCAAGTCCTTTTGGTAATTTAAGAATTGGGATCTTTTTATTCATTAAAGTTTCAATAGCAACTTGTAATGGCTTTTCAAGATCGGTAATAAAACTAATGGAGTTACCGGCTTTATCCGCTCTACCGGTTCTTCCAATTCTATGAATGTATGCACTTGCCTCTTTTGGAATATCAAAATTAACAACATGTGTAACGTTTGGAATGTCTAATCCGCGCGCGATTACATCGGTTGCTATTAATAAACGATGCACGCCTTCATCAAAATATTTTACTGCAGAAAAACGTTGTGGCTGAGATTTATTTGAGTGAATAACGCCGATCTCGGTTGGAAAATCCTCTTCAAGGGCAAGGCTAATATCATCCGCTATTTTTTTGCTTTTCACAAACAATAAAACCTTACTAAAACCTTTTTCTTTATGAAGAAGCCATTTCAATAAATTAATTTTAGTATTAAAATTTGGAACAAAATAGGCATGTTGAATTATTTTTTCTAAAGGTGTACCTCGCGAAATAAGCTCGATATATTCTGGCTTATTAAAATATTTCGAGATCATTAATTCAACATCTTCATTTAATGTAGCCGAAAACAAAAGGGTTTGACGTTTGGGTGGCAAAATATCCAAGATCTGAGTTAATTGCGCTCTAAATCCTAAATTCAGCATTTCATCCACCTCATCGATTACTAACTTTTTTACGGAACCTAACTGAAGGGTTCTGCTTAAAGTAAGATCTATTAATCGACCCGGAGTGGCCACTAAGATATCTAAACCATCATATACCTTTTGCTTTTGTGTATTTATGTTAGATGCGCCGTAAACGCCATAACATCTAACATTCATGTATTTAGTAAGTTTCTCGATCTCACCAACCACCTGAGCCACAAGTTCACGAGTAGGAACCACTATCAAAACACGTGGTTGACGCTGTTCTGAATAGGTTAATTGTCTTAATATCGGTAATAAGTAAGCAAACGTTTTTCCGGTACCGGTTTGAGCTATACCCACGGCATCAGTACCTGATGAGATAATAGGGAATGCTTTTTCCTGAATTGGTGTTGGATTTTCAAATCCTATATCATCAAGAGCGCGTAAGAGTTGTTTAGAAAGATTTAGATCTTTAAAAGTAATCATTGGTATTATTTAAATTTATCCAAAGATACTTTAATTATACTTAGGAGCATAGGCTTTCAACCTTCAAATAATAGAACCTGTAAAAACTCCTATTTTTCGAGCATTCCGCCCTCTATCCAGCAACGAAATTGTCTTAATTCCTCACCGCTAAGCTTTTGTTGCGGAGGCATGTTTTTCATTTCTAAAACATGTTCTTTAATTTCTCCTCGCTCGCCAAAACTCTTCAATTGTGCGTAAACTTTAAAATTCATGCGTTTTTTTCCCTCATCATGACATCCACCGGTTGTGCAACTTTTAGCCAACAATGGTTGTAATGTTTCAAAGGTTACTTTTTCGCTGCAGGCTTTTGTTTCTGCATTTTCAACAGTAGCAGCTGCCACTTTTTTAGTTTTACAAGCAACAATACTTGTTAACGCTAAACAAGAAAATAAAATTATCGATTTTGAATAGTTCATACAATTGGTTTTGTGATACTAAGTAACAAATATATCTCGAAAAAAAATAATCAGATTTATTAACATCATTCCGGATACGAAAATGATATAATTATTTAATTTTACTATTCCGCTATTAAAAACCAAATGGACAGAAAAGATTTTTTAAAATTACTTGCATTAGGTCCTTTGTCAGGCGCAGCTATGAAACTAAATGAATTAAATAAGTTAACCGAAACATTTGCAGCCAGCGAGCAAATGCCAATACTATTTATTGGACATGGTAGTCCCATGAACGCTATTAACGACAATGAATTTGTTGCAGGTTGGAAAACAATGGCGGGAAAATTACCCAAGCCAAAAGCAATATTATGTATTTCTGCACATTGGGAAACAAGTGGAACTTTTGTAACGGCCATGAAAACGCCCGAAACCATTCACGACTTTGGGGGATTTCCTAAAGAATTATTTGAAACAAAATATCCTGCACCCGGTAGTCCGGAGTTTGCTTTAGAAACAAAAAACACCATTAAAAAAACAACGGTTGGTTTAGATGAAAAGTGGGGCTTAGACCATGGCACATGGAGTATTTTAAAACCTATGTACCCAAAAGCAGATATTCCTGTTTTTCAATTAAGTTTAGATTACAATCAACCGCCACGTTACCATTACGAGCTTGCAAAAGAATTAGCCTCGCTGCGTAAAAAAGGAGTTTTAATAATTGGAAGCGGAAACATGGTTCATAATTTGGGCATGATGAAAATTTCTTCTATGGCCGATATCGATAAAGAATATGGATTTGATTGGGCTTTAGAAATGAATACCATTTTTAAAACTAAAATTAAAGAACACGACCACACCGCTTTGATCAACTATGAATCGTTAAGTAGATCTTCAAAACTAGCCATTCCAACACGAGAACATTATTTGCCCTTATTATACATTTTAGCTTTACAAGAAAAAGATGAGCAAGCTACTTTCTTTAATGATAAAGCAATTGCAGGGTCGTTAACAATGACATCGGTTTTAATAAATTAATTTTAAAAACAGAATAAACTATGAAAAAAATAGCAGTATTAGGAACAGGTTCAGTGGGTCAAACTTTTGCAACTAGATTAGCCGGATTAGGTTATGAGGTGATGGTTGGAACACGAAATGTATCAGAAAAATTATCGACACCAGGTAAAGATGGAGCAAAAAATGCATTTGCAACATGGCATGAGTCTAACCTAAATATTAAACTTGGCACCTTTGCCGAAACCGCAGCATTTGCAGACATTGTTTTAAATACAACAAAAGGATTGAACTCTTTGGACGCATTAAAATTAGCAACGGAGAAAAATTTAGAGAACAAACTATTAGTTGACATTGCAAATCCTTTAGACTTTAGTAAAGGTATGCCACCATGTTTAGTTCCTGAATTAAGCAATACAAATTCGTTAGCAGAAGAAATTCAAAAAACATTTCCAAAAACTAAAGTTGTAAAAACATTAAACACTATGTGGTGCGGTCTTATGGTTGATCCATCATTAATAAAAGGCGATCATGTAAATTACATTTGTGGAAATGATGAAACTGCAAAATCAACAGTAAAACTATTACTAAATGAATTTGGCTGGAAGAACGATAATTTAATTGACCTTGGCGACCTAAGTGCTGCAAGAGGAACAGAAGCAGTGTTACCGGTTTGGTTAAGAATTTATGGCGCTAAAAAAAGCGCTGCCTTTAACTTTAACATAGTGAGTTAATTTCTTACGTCATTACGAGGAGGTAACGACGAATCAATCTCAGACCACTGTGTGTTAGATTGCTTCGCTATCGCTCGCAATGACGAAAACTCAAACATTAAATTCTTAATATAAAACAAAAAAAGTCCCGGCACCTCAGGGACTTTTTATTTCATCAAAAATGAAAATAATGAAATTATTTCGTCCCTACAGGACTTTAATATTTCTTCAATATTTTTCTAAAACATTTGACTCCTACGGAGTCTCTTTAAAATAAATCATTCAAGAAATTAAAATTTCTTATATTAAACTATTTTGTAGTCCCGCTAGGGACTTAATATTATAGAAACATTTTCTTCCAAAAAAAACATTAGTCCCATAGGGACGAAATATCAACTAATGATTACTAAGTTCGATAAACCGCGGTTTGGCATCCAGAAAAAGCGAAAAAAGTGTATATTTATATATGGAATCAATAAATTTAAATAGTTTAAAGCCAATAGAAGACAAAGGATTTGAACTAATAATTGATTTTCAGTTAATCTTATCTATTGTCTCGTGATTTACTTTGATACTAGATTTCCAATTTGTGTTTATTAGTATAAAATAATTAATAAAAAAAGTCCCAGTTAAAATACCGGGACTTTTTATTTAAAAGTGATAGCAAGCTGTGTTATCTCTCCTTAACCTTCTTATTTTCGTTCGTTTAGTTCTCTTTTTCTTTTTGAGATCAAAAATTTTTAAAAAATTATTTCTTATTCTAATTTTTTTTGAAGTATGGGTCGTCTTTGTAATACCGTCACTATTTCCTGCAAATGAATTCGTATAATTAGATCTATTTTTATCCGAATTAACTGCAATTCCTTTTCCAAATAATTTATTAAACTCGTCATCTGCTAGTTTTTGATACTTATGACAAGGGCAATTTGGGTTACGCGGATCGTTGATCGGATATTTTGCAGATAAAGAATCTTCCTTTAAACTTAAAGCATTTGCAAAACCAAGTTGAAAAACAAATAAAATAAAGAACAACGCTTTTTTGTTTTGAAACTGAATGATGTTTTTTAAAGTGATCATGATTTCTAATTTTTTAAACATACTAAATCTTGAATTTTAATTTTGATCTGTCATTCCGAAGCATGAGGAATCTTTTAAAAAAGATCCTTCGTGCCTCAGGATGACAATTATCTAAATTCTAGATGCTTGTTTTTTAATGGTAATTTTTTCTGTAGAACTCCATGTTTTATATTCATTCGTATAATACAAGTAGGCTGAAGATGCAGGCGCATCGTATTCTCCGGGCATTTCTGCTTTAAGATCTAAGTTTATTTCTTTTACAGAAGATGGTGCCATACCTCTGTAATAAATTGCGATCGTATTACCCGAGATCTCATAATAATCAAACACCTTTTTCTCTTGCATTTCTTTTAATTGCCAAGGCTGAACACTAAAACCTGCAGGAATTCCGATCAATACCATAGTACTTGGAATACCTTCTTTCTTTTTATTTGTAACGGTTGCTGTTAAACGAACAGTTTCGCCAACATTAGCAGATCTTTCAGCTAACTTAGTTTTAAGATCCACAGCACATTCTTTATTACTATTTGGTAAAGCAGTATTCCAACTAACTGCAACCGAATAAGGTAAAGGCGTTTTAACACCAATGTATTTTACCTTCATGGTATGTTTACCATCACCAACCACAAACTTTTCTAAACTATCCAAAACAATTGCACCCTTATCTCCGGCTTTATAAGAACGAGTTCTTACTTTTTTGCCATCAACAAATAATTCAATGGTTCCATCTTCGGTAGTTTTTTTGCTTGCTTTAGCAAACTCTGTTAATGCTTTTAAAGCTAATACTGTGCCTTGTGTGGTGCTAAAAACACCATAACCACTGCGTGCGCCAACTAAAAACTGAATAGCATTATTTAACTCTAAGGTATTTTTACCTGATTTAAGAATTGCCATAATAGTGATGGCTGTTGTTTCAACTGTTAACGATTGACCTTGTGAGTAGGTAATAGAATGCGTTGAGCCTGTCCAGCTGCCATCTTTAGCTTGTAAGCTAATAAGTGTGTTTAATAAATCATCACCTTTTTTAGTATCCTTAAACGAATAAGCTGCATTAGCCATCATTGCTAATAAATAAGCATCTTTTGTTTCTAACGCTTTTTTGCATGACGCATTAAACTCACTTTTAACGTCAGTATATCCCGCTTCAGCAACAGCATACACAATATAAGCGTTCATTACATCTTCACTAATTCTTCCAAAATCATGATAAGCATTGGTGTTTCTAGAAAAACCGCCCTTACCATCTTTATGTTTCATGATCCACTCAGCAGTGCGATCGATCATTTTCTGATCCACATCTCCACCTGCTTTTTTCATATCAACGAATTCCATTAAACCAAAAGCAGTAAGTCCCTCGTGACCCGGAGATGCCCCAAACCATTCGTATCCTTTTTCTTTTGTTTCGAAAGTAACAAGGCGTTTGTAACCTCTATCTAAAAGTGTTCCGGCGTAAGCCAATGTTTTATCATCTTTACTTTCGGTTGCTTTTAAATAATCTAACACCATTGCATTAGGATATGCGCTCATTGACGTTTGTTCAAAACATCCACCCGGTTCACGAAGAATACCTTCAACACCTTTCATAAGATCGTTAACTACACTTGGGTAAGCAGTAAATATGGCCTTTGCAGACCCATTCACTACTTTATTCATTGTAAAGGAAAATTCTTTTTCTACATCTTGTCCCGAAAAAGAAGTGCTCACAGGAAAACCTTTTGAAGCGATCTTTATTTTTTGCGTGAATGCATCACCTAAACCACAAGCTTTAAAGCCAATAGTAAATTCGCCATAACCAATTTTATCTAACACTTTATAATCTAAATAAATTGTTTTGGCCTGTCCCGGCATAATTGTTTGAATAGAAGGAGTTGACACAACAGCTTGCAAAGCAGCAGGAGCGCTAATTGCTAATAAGCCGCCAAGAGGTTTGTTGGTGTTATTTTTTAAAGTAAGCGGGATAGAAACGATATCTTCCGTTGCAACCTCAACAGGTATTTTAGTTGTCATAGCAAATGGTAATTGCGAGAAAAAGTTTTTTTCGGCTCTGCCAATTGTTCCGTCAGTTCCAACACCTTCAACAGTTGTACGGAAAGAAGTAATATCGTCTGAAGTAAAGAATTCGATCGTTTTCTTTCCCGAATAACCAACTTCAATATTCGGATTCCAGTAAATGGTATTTCTAAAATCGGTGCGAGATTCAACATTCTCATCTGCTTTATAAACAGGAGCTGCAAACTGACGGGCACGGTGATACTGAACTAAATTTGCATTATTTGCCATTTGTTGATTGACACGAGAACGACGAGCAAATTTTTCTTCACGCATATCTTCAACTTCAGAAGCGATCATCTTTTCTCCTTCCATATCCAGGCTCTTCATTACAACCTCATCTTTCATAACTTTGGCATCATCATCACGTTTTTGCTCTGCATTTTTATTAAGAGCTTTTGCTTTTGGAGCGGCATCTTTTTTCAAATTTTTGAAATCAACAGGTCCGGCGAAATTATTTTCAGCTCTAACCATATCAACCGCACCACCCATAGGAGCCATTTCTTCCATTGGTGCCATTTGAGGAACGTTGTTTAAACCCATTCCGCTTTTTGAACGAGATGATTTTGAAGACGGGTGTCTTTTATTGTTATAATTGTTGTTATAATTTTGGTAAGGGTATAAATAAACAACCATATCCTGATTATAAGTTTGAATATATTGTGCCTGATCAGAATAGCCAGGGGCTTTAAAAGTAAGTGTTTGCGTTGATGAAAGATCGATATTCTTTACAAAGAATTTTCCTTCCCAATCACCGGCATATTCTAAACCGTTATTGATCTTAACTACTGAATTAGCAATAACTTTTCCGGTGTAGGCATCTAATACTTTCCCGGCAATGATTGCTCTTTCTTCTTTGTAATTTGCTACCGGTAATTCATTTTCAATTAATTTCTCCCAGGTAAAACGTCTCCAACCTGAAGTCATTAATAAATAATCTAAAGCTTGGTCTGATTTTTTCTCTTTCTCATCAAAATAAAATGCGGGCTCTTCCACTTTATCTTTAATATCTCGTTGCAATAAAAATTGCGAAAGCATATTTCCCGATTTATCATCTGCAAAAGAAAGTAACTGATCGTTTACCACTGCCATTGAAAGGTTTGCAGGCATTGGTAAACCACGCTCATCTTTCACGAACAAAGTCATTTTTACTTTTTCTCTTGGTAAGTATTTGTCCTTATCCGTTTCAACAGAAATACTTAATTGTTTGTCTTTATTTACAAAAACTAATCTTTCTGCGCGTGGAATAGAATGCGAATCGAATAACGTGATCTGTGAAACACCGATAGGAAAATTACTAGTAGGAAAAGTAATTTTATTACTTCCCTTTTTAGCATTTATAACAGTTGAATAAAACGATTTACCTCTTACCTGAGCTATTAAAGACAACTCCTCATTTTCGGTTGAATTAATATTAACGGTTACCTCTTCTTCTTTAGAATTATCAATGCTAAAAGCATATCCACGCTTTAAAGCTTCAGGCAACTTAAATGTTTCGGTAATACCTTCTGGCTTTGTGATCTTTACTGTATATTTTTCCTTAAGAAGGGGATTAAATTTAAATGCACCCATTCCCTGGTGAAAGCTGCTGAATGTTGTTACTGCAACGCCCTTTTCATCCAACACTACCCCTTCAATATCGGCAGGTTTACCAAATTCGTTTAGAGCGCGAAAAGCAACTGTGTTATCAAAACCTGAAAGCAGATCGCCTCCTTCAGGAAAAGCAGTAAAATCAATATGATTCAAAATAATTGGAATAGAACGAGAAACACTTTCTGTACTTCCATTATAATCAATTAACACATTTAATAATCCATCGCTGCTTTCTAATTTAGAGGGCAAATTAAATTTAATATACTTTACACCTTCTTCATCGGTAACTTCGGCTTTTTCAAGTAATTTTTTGCCGTCTAAATTTGCAACAAATTTTATTTTATAATCAGATAATGGTTTGTTTTCATTTGTATTTAATTCAAGTTTTGCAATCACTTGGTCTCCGGCACCAAAGGCTTTTTTCTCAAAATTTAATTTCATTTTTAAATTAGGAAGGATAACGTCTTGCACCTGAAGATCTCTTTCGAATGAATTTTCTTCACCTTCATTTTTCATCCAATTGGTATAGGCACGAATTTTATACATTCCACCTAGCGCTTCATTATCTAAAGAGAAATCCCCTGCGGCTTTTCCATTCTTTGAAATGATGGTCAATTTTTTTTCAACGCCACCTTTTGGATTTAATAATTCAACATAAACGATATCGCTTTTATGTGAGGGTTTTAAAGTTTGTCCGTCACGAACATAAGCGCTAAACCAAATACTTTCGCCCGGTTCGTAAAAAGGCTTATCAAAATGTAAATACACCCTATCTTCAGGCAATGCATCGTTATACTTAGTTAATTTCTTTTTTATCATGGTAATAATTTCATTATCCATGGCTAGTTTATACACGCTTGTTGGCGTCATCCAAGCAGCAAGCGACAAGGTTACTAAGCCTATGGCCGCAATGCGAGTTGTTTTTGAGGTGATCGATCTGATATTCATGGCAAATATGTTTTAGTTATTAAGTTTTATATTTAGATGAAGGACTTTTAAAAATTCCATAAATAATTATAAAAAAAACCGGAAACCCCGTTATTATTGACTTTAAGGCCTATTAAAACGACACTAGCGAACAATAAACTTGTTAAAATTGAATTTCTAAAGAATATTATTAAATTCGAACCGGAATAATAACCTAATGCTTAATTAAAGGTCGTGAACCCTCCAAAAAAAATAACTACCAACAAGTATGAAATTACCTTAATAGAAAAAGGTATTGTAGAAACTTATATGCTTCCTAATAGTATAATTGATGCGGCAGACATTCATGAAATGAAAAATTACAATCTTCAGTTATGCGAGAATACGCCATATGTCATGTTATTAACCTCAGGACATTTATCAGACACCACAAAAGAAGCAAGAGAATTAAGTGCGCGTAAAGATTTTAGCCAGCTAACTTTGGCAAGAGCGCTTTTAACCAATTCAATAGGACATAAAATTGTGGCCAACTTTTATTTAAGAGTAAATGTACCTCACGTTAAAACAAAACTATTCTCAGATAGGGAAAAGGCGCTAACATGGTTACGCACCTTTTTAAAATAAATTTTTAAGATCTTTACCTGTTTGTTTTTATTAGCTAAACAAACAGGTAAAGCAATTCAATTTGTAAAAATAAAACGCTACTTAATGTTTTTAGGGTTTTTTATCTCAGGGTTCTTAGGCAAATGCTTTACTTCAGCTTTTTTAAACTCTGCTTTTTGTTTAGCAAAGTCTGCAACCAGATCATCAATTGCCCCTAATTGCATATCATTTGGTTTTGTTTCCATTCCGCAAAATGAACCATATAATTTTGATACTTTTTCACGCAGGCGTTCTTCATCTGCAAAAATGGAAGTTTTGGTTGTCGCCATTAATTCCGCTTTTACTTTTTGCAGATCGTTATAAAATGCTTGAGCATTTTTATTTTTCTTATAAGCAACGGTATCTTTTTTTAATTGAGTTTGATACAGATTGATAGTATCAATTACATTATTCAAATTAACATATATGTTTTTTAATTCAGTTGCTTTATCATATACTAATTTTCTATCGCTTTCATTCATGTCTTTATTCTCCGAATCATGAATACAGTTAATCACTCCCTCGTAATCTTTATCCTTAACCTTTATTTTAATCTTGTATTTACCGGGTAATACCATTGGTGCGGTAAATCCGGCTCCATCCATTTTAGTGCTTCCGGCAGCAACTTTGGGTGGTGTTTCGCGTAAATTCCAACTAATTTGATTTAAACCTTTTCTAATGGTTCCCGGTAAAGTTTGAATCAGTTTATTATTAACATCATAAATTTCAATTTCAATTTTACCGGAATTAAGACGTTGTTTTAAATAATAACTTATTGAAGGATGATCGGATGGATTTCCGGTTGCCCAGCCACCTGAGGTTTCAGGTCCGCCCCAACCAAATTTTCCATTATTTAAAACCATGTCTTCAATTGGGAATAAATAAAAATCCTGGTCCAAAATTTCTTTGGTTAAATTGCGCATTGCTCTAATATCATCAACAATAAAAATTCCTCTTCCATGAGTTCCAACTATCAGATCATGTGTTTTAGGGTGAATTTGAAGATCACGCACTAAGGCATATTCGGGAATATTATTTTTCATTCGAAACCAATTTTCTCCGCCATCAAGAGATGCAAATAATCCCATTTCTGTTCCTAAAAACAATAAGTTTTTATTAATTGGATCTTCTTTTATTTTATGAGCAAAGCCGGTAAAGTCTGCGCTATTTAAACGCTTCCATGTTTTTCCCATGTCTTCACTTTTTGCAAGGTATGTGTTAAAATCGCCGTACATATGATTTTCGAAAGTTGCGTACACTTTGTTCTTATCAAATTGTGAAGGTTGAATGCTACTAACCCATGCTTGCGATGCAATACCACATTTTGCAACATTAGCAGAAACATTTGTCCATGTTGTTCCACCATCCGTTGTGTATTGAATATTACCATCATCCGTACCGATCCAAATAATATTTTCGTCTAATGGTGATTCTGAAATTGTAAAGATCGTACAATGATTTTCTGCCGAGGTATTATCTGCGCTTAAACCGCCACTTTCTTCTTGTTGTTGTTTCTTTTTATCATTGGTGGTTAGATCATTTGAGATACGTTTCCAGTTCCTGCCTTGGTCGGTTGATTTATATAAATATTGGGCTCCAACATATAAATTTTTAGGGTTTTTATTCCCTATCGTTAATGGTGTATTCCAATTCCATCTTAATTTTTCTTCTTTAGCTGTTTTTTGAGGTTGAATAAATTCAGATTTCATTGTATTTAAATCAGCTCTAAACATATTACCACCTTGATATTCTGAATAAACAGTTTTTCCATCTACATCTGCAATGGTCCAAAAACCATCACCACCACCTACTCTATCCCAATTACTATTACCAATACCACCGGGCGCTGCACTTGGAGCCATCCAACTACCGTTGTCTTGTAAACCACCATAGATATTATATGGCTCTCTTAGATCATAAGCAACGTGGTAAAATTGACCAACCGGCAAGCCGTGATTAAATTGCCAAGTAACCCCCTTATCAACACTCATATAAACACCACCATCTGTTCCCAGATACATTATGTTTGTATTAGAAGGATTGATCCATAAGGCATGCATATCACTATGCACCCAACCACCATCGCCACTTGCTTCGCTAAAAGAATAACCTCCATCGCTACTGTATGCAAATGAAAAAGCAGGACGATAAACGCGTTTAGGATCTTTTGGATCAAAAACAATGGTGCTAAAATAAAAAGGACGAGCTGTAACATTTAAAGTTGCGCTTTGACTCTTCCAGGTTTCGCCGCCATCAGAAGAAATGTATAAACCGGTTTTATTACTTTCTACAATTGCCAACATTTGTTTTGGATCACTTGGCGATAGAGTCATTGCTATTCTACCAAATGGCTTAGGAGGCAAACCGTTTTTTATTTCTTTAAAGGTTTTTCCGCCATCAGTACTTTTATATAATCCACTTGAATTACCTCCGGAATTAAAACTATACGGCTGTCTTCTGAATTGCCACATTGAAATAAACATGATGTTTGGATTTGAAGGATCAATTAAAAGATCGGCACATCCAGTATTCTCATCCAAATAAAATATTTTTTCCCAAGTTTCGCCACCATTAATAGATTTATATAAACCTCTGTGTTTACTCTTACTCCATAACGCGCCGGGTACTGCCGCAAAAACGACTTCAGGATTTTGAGGATGAATAACAATTTTAGAAATATGTTCGGTACTATCTAACCCAATTTTTTTCCAGTTGCTTCCGGCATCGGTAGATTTATACATTCCGTTACCATATGAAACAGAATTACGCATGTTACTTTCTCCCGTTCCAACATAAATAATGGCAGGATCTTTTTGATTAATGGCTATTGCACCAATAGATTGACAATATTTATCAAAAATAGATTTGTAGGAAGCGCCTGCATTGGTTGATTTCCAAATACCACCACCTGCGGTACCAACATAAATGGTTTTTCCATCGTCCTTATTAACCCCTTCAATGGCAGAAATACGTCCGCTCATTGTCCCGGGTCCAAATTGTCGTGCTTCGAGAACACCAATCATACCGGAATTAATTGTGTTTTGTGAAACAGACAATAAACTACTGCTAAGTATCGCTACTACAAAAAATCTTTTCATAAAATGATTAATTAAAAATTGTAAAAAAATTATTGAGGTAATTTAAACTCTTTTTCGTCGATTACAGGGTTTATTTCAACTTTAGAATATTCTGCATCTCCCCAACCACCGCCAATAGTCATTGGATAAAGAATACCCTCAGGTAATTTTTTATAATTACTAAATAGAGTTGAATTTTCCATTTCTTTACCGTCTGCTTTTATTTTGTTGGTTTGTTTGATTGTTAAATATGATGAGGCATCTAAAAAATACGTTGTTTCTTCTCCGTTCTTATCGGTCATTTTAAATTTAAAACATTCTGTCCCATCCATATCATCCTTACCTAAATATTCTAACTTAGCGCCAAGTTCTTTATAGGTTAAAAATTTATCTTGAAGATAAAGATCATCCTGAGAATTTTTTACATCATCTGCGGTCATTGGCTCGGGTTTTGTTTGCCCCTGAAAAGGCATGAACGACCAACCTTCTTTTTCTGTAATAATAGAATAACCCTCCATTCCCATAAGCGAAATATTTTGTCTCATGGCTTTTTTATCCACTTGAATAAATGTCATTTTTATTTCTGCTCCTTGTGCTTTCATGGTAGCTTCAGATCGGATAGATTTTACTTTACTCCAATTATCTTTTCCTCCAATAGCCTCAATGTGCTTTGAAATGATCTCTTCTTGTTTTTGAGCAAAAGAGCTAGCACTTGTTACAACAAATGCAACTACCGAAAGAACCTTAAAAATATTTTTCATTTTATATAGTTTTTAATTTTTATAAAATTAATACAATTATTAAATATTCAAATAACGCCAAAAGGGGGATTTATGATATTTTGTATTTAAAAACGGGCACAAAATGTTGTAAGGCTGCCAAACATTATGAATGGCTAAATTAGAACTACAGAACCATTAGATATTTATCTAAACAAAAAAAAGCACAAATAAATTTGTGCTTTTTTTTAATCGAAACTTATATTAAGAATTTAATTGCTCCCAAAGCATATCTTTTAATTGCATTAGATTTTTTTGACTTGCAGATGAAAAGAAAATAAACGGAACTTTATTTTTTCCGGTTAAGCGTTTTTTCAGATCGGCAGTCATTTCCTTTTCTAATTCTTCATCTAACATATCTGCCTTACTAATAGCCAAAATTCTTTTTTTAGTAAGGAGTTCGGGATTATATTTTTTTAATTCGTTCAATAAAATTTTATACTCCTTTACTATATCACTGCTATCGCAGCTTACTAAAAACAGCAGAGAGGAGTTTCGTTCAATATGTCTTAAAAAGCGTAATCCAAGTCCTTTACCTTCATGTGCTCCTTCAATAATTCCCGGAATATCGGCCATTACAAAGCTTTTATAATCGCGATAATTCACAATTCCTAAATTAGGAACAAGTGTAGTAAAAGGATAATTGGCTATTTCGGGTTTTGCGGCACTCACAACTGAAAGCAGGGTAGATTTACCTGCATTTGGAAATCCAACCAAACCAACATCCGCCAAAACTTTTAATTCTAATATTTTCCACTCAGATTTTCCGTTTTCGCCGGGCTGGGCATATTGCGGATTTTGCTGAACACTGTTTTTAAAGTTGGCGTTACCCATACCTCCTCGCCCACCGTGCACCAAAATTATTTCCTGTCCGTCTTCTGTAATTTCGCATTCTATCTCTCCGGTTTCTTCGTCACGAGCAATGGTACCAAGAGGAACATCTAAGTATTCATCTTCTCCTTCTTTACCCGACTTGTTTCCGCTCGATCCGTTAATACCGCCTTCGGCAATAATGTGTTTTCTGTATTTTAGGTGAATTAATGTCCACAATTGTTTATTGCCACGTAATATTATGTGTCCTCCTCGGCCACCATTACCGCCATCGGGGCCCCCGAAGGCAGTTAATTTATCGCGGTGAAAATGCACAGAACCTGCGCCGCCTTTACCGCTGCGGCAACAAACTTTTACGAAATCAACAAAATTAGTATCCATCTTCTCTTTCTACAAATAAAAAAGCCTAACGCAAAACACATTAGGCCTTAATACGCTTTTATTTTTATTTTCTTTTATTAGTCTTTTTTACTTTTGACTTAGCAATAACTTTTTTTACTGCTTTTTTAGCAACTTTTTTTATAGTTTTTTTAATCGGCTTTTTTGCAACTACTTTTTTAGCAGTTACTTTTTTTACCGCCTTTTTTGCTTTAACCACAATTTTTTTCTTTGCAACTTTTTTAACTAACTTCTTAGCTTTTACAGGAGCTTTTTTTATGGTTTTTTTTACGGCCTTTTTAACCGGCTTTTTCGCAACTGGTTTCTTTGCAGCAGGTTTCTTCGCAACAGCTTTTTTAACAGGCTTTGCTTTTTTAACCACTTTTTTCTTTGCAGCCACCGGCGCTTTTTTAACCACCTTTTTAGCAACAGGTTTTACTACTGCTTTTTTTGCAGCTACAGCTTTAACCGGAACACTTTGTTTTTTAGCCTTTGCAATTTGTTTTAAATTTTCTTTTTCCTCTTCCGCTTCTTCTGCTTCTATTCTTTTTATCGCATCAATTTCTAATAATAATTCCGGAGCTATTTCATTAGCTACTTCAAAATCTTGAATGGTTAGATCTAAATGCTCAAGATCGCTTTCTAATGCAGTTAGGTCCATTTCTGCATTTAAAAATGTTATGCGGTCAACTAATGATTTAAAGATCTCATCAATTGTACCTACTCCTTTTATTGAATGAAATTTACCTTGCTCACTATAATACGTTTTTAGCGGTAAAGTTTTTGTATTGTATTCTAAAATACGGCGACGAATAATATCTTCGTTTCTATCATCAGCGCGACCGCTTAATTGTCCGCGATTTAATAAGCGTTTTAGTAATTCGTCATCTTCAACCTCTAAAGCTAACATACCACTAATACCTGTGCCTTTTTTTTGTAAAAGGTCGTCTAATGCAATGGCTTGAGCTGTAGTTCTTGGAAAACCATCAAAAATAAAACCTTTTGCGTTTACGTTATCGTCAAGTTTAGCTTCGATCATACCAATAACGATATCATCACTTACTAACTCACCTTTATCCATTATTTCTTTAGCTTTTTTTCCTAAAGAAGTTCCTCTTTCGATTTCGCTGCGCAAAATATCGCCCGTGCTTAAATGTACTAATCCGTACTTACTAATTAAGTTTTCTGATTGCGTACCTTTTCCTGCTCCGGGAGGTCCAAATAATACAAGGTTTAACATTTTTTTCATGGTTATTTATTTTAAAAAATTAATGCTTTTTATTTTATGCCAGAACGTAAATTTCTTTTAAATTCCTTCCTTGCCCATCATAATCTAATCCATATCCTACAACAAAATCATTTGGGATCTTCATTCCAAAATAATCAATTGTAAATTCTTTGTTATACGATTCAGGTTTTAACAAGACAGTAGCAACTTTTATTTGTTTAACATTTTTACGATTCAATACAGTAATTAATTTCTCTAATGTAATTCCTGTGTCAACAATATCTTCAACTATTACAACTGTTCTTCCGGTAATATCTTCTGTTAAACCAATTAATTCAGTAACAGTTCCACTACTTGTTGTGCCATGATAACTCGCCACTTTAATAAAAGATATTTCGCAAGGAATTGAAACTTCTTTTAAAAGATCTGCTGCAAACATAAAAGACCCGTTTAACACAACTAAAAAAAGTGGTAAATCTTTTTCAAGTTCAACGTTAATTGTGTTGGCAATATTTTTTACAGCATCAGAAATTTGTTGTTGCGAAATATATGGCTTAAATTGCTTATCTTTTATTGTAACGATTTTACTCATAACGTAAACAAATATAAGGTTTTTTGATATTTGAATATTTGCAATTGTGGCAGAAATAGGAAAAAATATTGATTTTGCGGCTGATTTACTTCTAAAAGGTAAATTGGTTGCTATCCCAACCGAAACGGTATATGGCCTTGCTGCTAACGCACTAAACGAAAAAGCCGTACTTTCCATTTTTGAAGCCAAACAACGACCTTTCTTTGACCCTCTGATAATTCACCTTGCGGATATAGACAGTGTTTGTGAATATGCCGAACTGAAGGATGAGCGCTTGAAAAAATTGGCGAAAACATTTTGGCCCGGACCATTAACCTTGTTATTGCCAAAAAAAGACATTATTCCAAATATTGTTACTTCAGGCTTGGAAAGGGTTGCAGTGAGAATACCTAACCATCCTCTTACACTTGAATTGCTAAAAAAAATAAATATTCCATTAGCGGCACCCAGCGCAAACCCTTTTGGCTATGTGAGCCCTACAAAACCAGCACACGTTGAGGATCAGCTTGGAAACAAAATAGATTACATTATAGATGGCGGTTCATGCAATATTGGCTTAGAATCAACCATTATAGGAATTGAAGGAGATGCCGTGTGTGTGTATCGATTAGGCGGCCTGGCCATTGAGGATATAGAATCAATAATAGGAAAGGTTGAATTGCGCATTAACAGTTCAAGCGACCCAAAAGCTCCCGGACAGTTAAAAAGCCATTATGCGCCTAGTAAACCATTATTTATTGGAGATATTAATGATTTGATACTTCGACATTCGACAAAAAAAATTGCAGTTATTTGTTTTGGTGAAGAAAATTTTTCAAACGAAGGTTTAATTGTTTTTAACCTTTCAAGAAAAAAAAATTTGGCCGAAGCTGCAATAAATCTATTTAAATTTTTGCGAGAAGCTGATGAATGTTTGGCAGAGGTTGTACTTTGTCATCAACTCCCTGATATTGGGTTAGGACGTGCTATTAATGACCGATTAAAAAGGGCTGCAGCCAGATAAATAATAATTTATTCTACAACCAGTTTCTTGTATTTTGATATTGTTTTAGTTTTTATTTCTAAAGTATACACTCCCGGTGAAATTTTTGATAGATCTAAATTAACATCTTTGTCGTAAAAAGAACTTTCTAAAACAATTCTTCCCGAAATATCCATTAGACTGATTTTATAATCATCACAATCAGTCATGCTAATATTTAATTTTTGATTAACAGGGTTCGGAAAAAAATTGAACTCAAAATCTTTTGAATATTCTTCAAAACCAATATCTATTGGGGTTGGCGAAGTGTTTCTATACCAAATTGGAGATGTTACGATCCAATCACCATCAGCTTGCAATATTTCAACAAAATAATAATATTCCATGTTTTGTATCATGGGTGTTTGATCACTAAATGTTGTAGTATTATTATTTGATGAAGTGTAAACAACTTGAGGCAAAGTACCTGTTTGATTATTTATTCCTTTCCAAACCCTTATTGTTTGCGCCTGTTCCCCATCCATATCATTATGAACAATATTAAATACCGGGTTTGCTGTACCCGATAAAATAGAGCCCATTATATTTCCGTTGGTATTAAAATCGATCTTTGCATTCCAGTCATCACTTCCATAAAAATGCATTTGTTGCATGGCCGTGGTTAAATTAGGTCGTGTTAAAGAAGGCATAAGAACTACAAGGCGGCCACCGTTGCTTCTTCCAAAATTTGTATAATGATTATCATGATCATAACCAATACCCAAGTGATAACCAACAGATAATAGTTTTGTATAATAGGCAAAATAATCTCCAACCGGATAATCATCATAATTTGTAAACGTACTAAATGCTAATCCACTTCTTAGTGGTGTGCCAACAATTGCGCTGTCGTATGTAGCATTGTAGGGCGCGTTGGCTAGGGCGGTTGCAGAAGTTCCGTTGGTAGTAAAATCTGTAAAGCCCGGATGCGCTAAATAACAAAAGGCATTTGGATTATTTTTTACTTTTTTAAAGATGCCGTCATAATCATTTTTAGCATTATAAACATCATAATTATTAGCTTCCCAACCAATTAATTGATTAAAGCCATAAATAATTAAATGTCCGTTATAGGTAGAAGAAACGCCATATTCAATTCCAAACAAACTTAAAAATATTCCATCTTGATTAGCGTTATCAGCCATGGTTAAGCCCGGTTGAAAACTTTGAATTTGAAAACCAGGATTGTTATTATTAGAATAATGATTATGTTCGGAGATCCCTAAAAAATTAAAATTCTGACTTAATTTTGCGTAAGCATAGGCACCAACCGGATTATTAACTCCACTCGTTAAAGAATCTTTACTTCCATCGCTAAACCCTGTGTGCGAATGTAAATTACCAAAATAGTAATTATACGTTTGAGAAGAAATATGATTTGTAAGGAATAAAAATATTGAAAATAAAATTGATAATCTCATATACGAAAGGTAAGAAATAATAAGTTTAGTTATATATCCGGAATGTTATTTAACAATTTAATTACAAATGCCAAAAGAGAAAATTACTTATTGGTAATTCTTTACTTAAATGTTGTTTAATAAATGAAATTCTGATGAAAAAAGTGAGTTAATTAAAATAATAAATGAGTAGCCTTTTAATTATTCCTCTATTTAAGCATTTTATAATCTAAATAGTTTACCTAAGCCTATACCAAGAAGGCCTATTACTTCTTATAAATAAGCGCAACTGCGTAAGCATTTACGCCTTCTCCTTTACCAACATAACCTAACTTTTCGTTGGTAGTTGCTTTTATAGAAATTTCGTTTGGAGTAACCTCGCAAATTGGGGCTAAAATTTCTTGCATTTTTTTTATGTGCGGATTTATTTTTGGATCTTCTAAACTTAAAGTAGCATCAATATTACCAACGTAGTAATTATTTTCTTTTAATAGTTTTATAACTTCAGCTAATAACAATTTGCTATCTGCGCCTCTGTATTTTGGATCTGTGTTTGGGAAATGAAAACCAATGTCGCGTAAATTTGCTGCACCTAATAAAGCATCGCAAATGGCGTGTAATAATACATCAGCGTCGCTGTGACCAACACAACCTTTATCAAATTCTAGTTTAATACCGCCTAACCAAAGCTCTCTTCCCTCTCCCAAAGGATGCACATCGTACCCAAATCCTACACGTATATTCATTTTATTGCTGTATGTTACATTTAGTATCGCCGGAAGAAAGATCCTGACAATATTTTTTTGCTTTATTTCGTGTTCCTTCTGTTTCGCCTGCTACGTAGGTTGTATTTGAATTTTTACATTCACAAACATAATTTTTCTTACAAGAAGTAAAGCCAATTGCAGAAAAAATCGATATATAAATTAATGTTTTCATTATTCTTTTATAGCATCTACGCCCGGTAAAGTTCCTTGTTCAATATACTCTAATAATGCGCCACCGCCGGTACTCACATAACTTACCTTTTCTGCTAAATTATATTTATTTATAGCAGCAACACTGTCGCCACCGCCAATTAAAGTGTAGGCGCCATTTTTTGTAGCCTCAACAATATCAAAAGCAGCTTGCTTGGTTCCGTTCTCAAAACTACTCATTTCAAAAACGCCCATTGGGCCGTTCCATAAAATAGTTTTAGAGTTTTTAATAATTTCGCCAAAGGTTTTAATTGTTTTTGGTCCAATATCTAAACCCATCCAACCATCAGGTATTTTATCAATATCCACCTCTTGTTTATTAGCATCGTTCGCAAAATTATCGGCAATAATTGCATCAACCGGTATACATAAATTTACACCTTTTGATTTTGCTTTAGTTATTAAATCTTTAGCAATTTCTAATCTATCATCTTCGCAAAGTGATTTACCGATTTTACCACCCATAGCTTTTACAAAGGTAAAAGCCATACCGCCGCCAATTAAAATGTTATTTGCCTTACCCATTAATTGCTCGATAATTAAAATTTTATCGCTCACTTTGGCACCACCAACAATTGCTGTAAATGGTTTTTGAGTTTGATTTAAAACCTTATCAATACTCGCCACTTCGTTCGCCATCACATAACCAAAACATTTTGCATCTGCTTTAAAATATTTTGCAATTACGGCAGTTGAAGCGTGCGCACGATGAGCGGTTCCAAAAGCATCGTTCACATAAATATCTCCGTGTTTACTTAATTTTTCAGCAAAGGCTTCGTTACCTTTTTCTTCCTCTTTATAAAAACGTAAATTTTCCAATAACAAAACTTCACCAGACTTTAATGCGGCAGATTGAGCAAATGCTTTTTCACTGATACAATCATCTGCAAATAAAACAGGCACTCCTAATTGTTTACTTAATTCTGAAATGATATGTTTTAATGAATATTTATCGGTTGGTCCTTCTTTTGGTCGACCCAAATGACTCATTAATACAAGGCTTCCACCATCTTTTAAGATCTTCTTTAAGGTTGGAATGGCAGCTTTGATACGAGTTGAATCAGTAACTTCAAATTTATCATTTAAGGGCACATTAAAATCAACACGAACTACAGCGCGTTTGTTTGAAAAATTTATTGAGTCTACGGTTTTCATTTTTATAAAATTAAACTAATTTTTTTAAACTTTTTTCGAATGCATTAATTGTTTTGTCAAGATCTTCATAAGAGTGTGCTTGGCTAACAAAACCAACTTCGTAACCACTTGGGCCAAGATAAACACCATTTTCTAATAAGGCATGATATAATGTTTTAAAATAACTCATGCTATTTGCATCAATATCATCGGCACTATCAATGGTTTCTTTTTCTGTAAATGCGATCCAGAAAATAGAACCCAAGCTAAATAACTTAAATAATTTAAACGGATTAATTTTATTAATACCATTAACTAAATATTTTGTTTTTGTTTCAAGATCTTGATAAAAATTTGGCGCTAAACATTCGGTTAATTGCGCAATACCCGCGCTCATAGCAACAGGATTGCCGCTTAAAGTACCTGCTTGATAAACCGGACCATCGGGTGAAATGTGATTCATGATCTCTTTACTGGCACCATAAGCACCTACAGGAAATCCGCCACCAATTATTTTTCCGTAAGTAATTATATCCGGTTGAATATTGTATAAACCTGCAACGCCACAAAAACCCATTCTGAAGCCACTTATTACTTCATCAAAAATTAATAAGGTATTATTAGCCGAACATATTTCGCGTAAAAATTCTAAAAATTCTTTTCCTTGTAAAAGCAAGCCGTTGTTGGCTGGCACAGGTTCAATAATAATACAGGCAATTTGGTTCTTAAATTTTTCAAAGGCTTCTTTTACGGCATCTTTATTATGCAAAGGCACTACAATTGTTTCGTTCACAAAACTTTCGGGCACGCCTGCACTGCTAGAATTACCAAAGGTTACCAAACCACTTCCTGCCTTCACTAAAAGCGAATCAACGTGTCCGTGATAACAACCTTCGAACTTTAAAATTTTATTGCGTTTTGTATAACCACGTGCCAAGCGAATGGCACTCATTACAGCTTCGGTTCCACTGCTTACAAAACGTATCTTTTGAATAAATTTATTGTTTGATAAAATTAGATCTGCCAATTGATTTTCTAATTTAGTTGGTGCACCAAACGACGTTCCATTGCGCATAGTTTTATCAACTGCATTTAAAACATTATCATTTGCATGACCTAAGATCAATGGCCCCCAGCTGCAGCAATAATCGGTATACTGATTTCCATCAGCATCCCAAATTTGAGAGCCTTTTCCTTTTTCAATAAAAAGAGGGTTTCCGCCAACACTTCTAAATGCACGAACCGGAGAATTTACACCTCCAGGAAAATATGTTTTTGCCTTTTCAAAAAGCTCGGCCGATTTATTTGTATTCATAGAAAAAATTTTGTCAAAATTAGACAAATAAATTAAAGTAATTGGCCACAGATCGCATAGATTAATACAAAATAATGGCTACTTTCTAAAATCTAAATTTTATTAAAAAGTGTTAAACAAACTATTTAAAATATTTTTCTATTATTGTGGCGCAATTATTGGTATTTTTAACCTAAACAAATTAATCATGAAAAAAATAATTATAGCCCTTTTATTAGTAAGTTCATTTGCGTTTACATCTTCACGTGGAGACGGTGATAAGATCCCTTCGGTTACGGTTAAAAAGTTAGACGGAACTAAAATAAATACCAACACTTTTTCAAACGGTGGAAAACCAATTATTATAAGCTTTTGGGCAACATGGTGTAAGCCTTGCAAAAAAGAATTAGACGCTATTCATGAAAATTATTCGGAGTGGCAAAAAGAAACCGGCGTAAAATTAATTGCCATGAGTATTGATGATGCGCGTAGCGCAGGAAAAGTGGTGACAGATGTTAAATCTAAAGGATGGGAATTTGAAGTTTATATTGACGAAAATTCTGATTTTAAACGTGCTATGAACGTTAACAATGTACCTCACACCTTTTTGGTAGACGGTGCGGGTAAAATCGTTTGGAGCCACAATTCGTATACTGAAGGTGATGAAGAAACGCTTTATGAAAATGTGAAAAAATTAGCAAAAGGTGAGCCTTTAAAGCACTAATAAAATAGCGATATAAATTTTTGTTTTTAACACAAAAATTAGCTTATTTTACCACATGTTAAATAAAAATTTCAAAAGTAGCTTTATAGCTACTTTTTTATTGATTACGATTCTAAATGGTTTTAACGCAAGCGCACAATCTATTCCAGATGATGCAGGTTCTGTTCATGGTTATTTTCAGATAGACGCTCAGTATTACAAACCCGATAGTTTGATCGGAGCTCCTGTAGTTCCTGAAAAAATGCTGTCGAATGCTTTTGGTAACATCAACTATACAAAAGGGAAATTCTCTGCCGGTATAAGGTATGAGGCCTACAACAATGTAATGCAAGGTTTTGATACGCGTTACAAAGGACAAGGAATCACAAATCGTTTTGCGCGATATAGCGATAAGCTTTTAGACATAACAATTGGTAACGTTTACGAGCAGTTTGGAAGTGGATTAATATTTAGAACCTATTACGAACCCGGTTTGTTGTTCGATAATTCGCTAGATGGAATAAGCGTAGTATCTAACCCTGTTAAAGGCTTAACTTTAAAAGGATTGGTTGGCAAGCAAAGATCCTTTTTTACCACCGGACCGGGAATTGTACGCGGTTTTGACGGGGAATTTAATATTAACGAAGCGCTAGATTCTCTTACTAAAAACATTAAAACGAAGAGATCGGAAGAGCA